>JACMOZ010000322.1 GCA_014377785.1 Aeromicrobium sp. | reverse complement strand
AGGTGCTCGACCATCCCCGCGACCTGACCCCGGATCTCACTCGCACGCTGCCTCGCCGCATCAACCGGACGCTTCTCGTCCTCGAGGCCCCGCGCCGGCTCCGCACTCAACCGGCGGCGCGCACGCCACGCCGCGGCCCGGTTGTGGCCCTCGTCATCGCAATACTCCGGCGGTCGACCCGTGCCAGCCTCCGCAGCCACAGCAGGCCGCTCACACCCCGGAAACCGACACGTACGCTGCTCCACCTGCACCAGATCACTCATAACGTCACACTAACAGAACTAAACACAAGAACGTAACAAAACAACGAAACACGAAACACGAACCTCGCGCGGCGGCTCGCTCTCCGGCCCTAGCGAGAATGAGAATGCTCAGCTCGATGAGCGGATGACCGTCAAGCGGACGGTGAACAACCTCGGCTCCGAACCGTTGGCACCGGCGAAGCCTCCTGACCGAGGACACCACCGTGACTGGGTGCACCTGATCAACGCTCCCGCTTCCCGCGACCGGCAGGGACGCGCTGAGCCCAGCTGGATGTGTCGCCGCCGCTGCCGCCGACACCTTGCCCGCTACCCTCCGCCGCAACCCACCCCGGAATCTCACCGCCTAGGCATCCCACCCCGACGTCCTTTGCGCCCCGGAGTTCACCGATCGCCGGGCCAGAACTTCCACGAACGAACGAGCGGGGGGACCTGGCGACCACGACACCAACTCCCCCTGGCCGGCAATTCACTGACATCGAGATGAGCATTCTCATTTGGTTGATCCAATCGGGGCAGCGTGGCCGCTAGCCGTAATACTGCCATTACCAGCATTACCAGCATTACCAGCATTACCAGCATTACCAGCATTACGGGTAATGTAGGTATTACAAGTAAAGACAGCAAAAACAGTAAAGATGCTAAGGACAGTAAAAGCAGTAAAGACAGTAATGCTGCTTATGCCGTTAATGACAGCATTAGCTGTAATGTCACTAATGACGACAAGAGAAACGAGAACGCATGCCTCCGGCACTCAATCGCACCGCGTTGGAACGGGTCATCGCCGTCATCAACGGCAAGGGTGGGGTCCTCAAGACCACACTCACCGCCAACATCGGCGGGATGCTGGCTAACAACGGGTACCGCGTACTACTCGTGGATCTCGACCCTCAGGGAAACCTTGCCGAAGACCTCGGGTACACGGACGACGACCGGGACGACACCGGCCGCGCGCTCGCTCAAGCCCTTATGTTCGGCGGGGGAGCAGCCCCCATCCGCGAAGTCCGACCAAACCTCGACGTATTCGCCGGAGGCCCAGCCCTAGACCAGGCCACTGCCGGTCTCGCTGCCAAGGCGAACAAAGACCCCGACGGGGCCAAGCTTGCCGTTGCGCACCTCCTCGAGCCCATTGCCGGCGACTACGACATGATCCTCATCGACTGCCCACCAGGCGATGAAACCCTCCAGACGGCGGCCGTAGCTGCCGCGAGGTGGGCACTCGTCCCCGTCAAGAGCGACAAGTCAAGCCGAAAGGGGCTCGGCGCCGTCGCAGCACGACTCGACGCCGTCCTGGGAGTGAACCCCACCCTCGACCTCCTGGGCGTGGTCCTAGTCGATGTAGGCACCTCCGCCCACGTCGTCCAACGGGAAGCACGCGAACACATCGCCGAGCTCTTCAACGCCGACAACAACGTCGTCTTCACCGCAACCGTTCGCCACAGCGAAGCGACCGCCCAAGCCACCCGAGAACGGGGCCTTTTAGTGCACGAACTCGACGCACAGGTCCGAAAGGGACCGAAGTGGTACGAGATCCGGCGCGGTGACGCTCAAGCACAAACACTCGCCCCACGCACAGCATCGTCGGTCGCCGACGATCTGCAGGCAATCACCCAAGAAGTCGTGGCCAGGATCACGGCCGCAGAAAGCCAGGAGGCCCTCGCATGAGCGACGACACCCCCAACCGACAGATCGGCGGCCTCATTCCACGGGCCGGGACTCACGACTTGAGCCGACTCCAGGCCAGAAATCGACCCGAACCGAAACCAGAAACTGCTCAACAGTCCGAACCCACGCCGGTCAAAGCGGCCAAATCTTCACGCACCCCACCAAAGAAGTCGGCAACCGTTGTGGTCGACTCGACCGCCAGGATGACTACCTACCTGTCAGCAGCGACGCGTGACCGGGCCCGAGCCACGTACCGGGCAACGAGCCACCTTGAGGGCGATAAGAGCTGGTCCGACTTCGTCGAACGAGCCATCCTGGCCGAGGTGGAACGCCGTGAACTCACACACAACGCAGGGGAGAAGTACGCGGGCGACAGCTCACCACTACCCGTCGGGCGGCCACTCAGCTAAGCGACCACCAAGCACTCAATCGGATCCACCAAAGATTTGAACGAGGCGGTCTGGTAGCGATCGGCGAGCTGCTGATACCTCGCTCTGACGACCCGCTCCGCGTCGCCCAAATGGGTTTGGTGGGTGGAGGTCGCCAGGTTGTCCGGCACGACGATCTGCGCCACGCCGCCGAAGAACGCGAACGCTTGAACGTGTGCGTCGAGCCACGCCGGGGACTTCATATCCGCATAGGCGCGGCAGAACATCAGTCCCGAAAACGGCAACACCGCCAGGACCAACACCGCCCGGCCCGGCTCGCGGCGAAGTACCGCCACCAGATCGTGGGTGCGGAGATAGTCGGTGAACAGGGCGCAGAACTGCGAATACCCATACTTCTTCCCCGCGTCTTTCGTGTCGATCTATCGTCGCCAGGCCAACAGCAACGTGAAGTGCCGGTTCTGTTTCATCGACGCCAACGCCCGCGACAAGACGGGCTGATCGTACTCTTCTGACACTCTCCGCCGCCCGTCCGGGAACCGCTTCGCGAGCTCAGTGTCGGTGATCTCGACCGCCGAGGTCAGACCCCGCTCCTGGACTCCTTGCCGAACCCGGGCCACGTCACGGTGCGAGCACCCCGCGATCTCTACGACTTCGCGGTAACCCCGGCCCTCCAGGAACAGCAGAGCAGCACAACGCCCGCCGGCTACCGCGTTCCCGGAAACGTGCTGCCAACTCGTCGGACTGCCGCTTCCATCAAGCGCTACTCGCATCGGGGCTCTGGAAAGGGTCGAGTTCTCTTGCGAAAGGAAACGCCGCCGCTCTCGGATGTCGTTCGTCTCGCGGAGAACTTTTGAGAACGATCCATACGGTCAATCTAATGAAAATAATTTTCAGCATTATGCGGTAATGTTGGTACTTCATTACACATTTATGTTCAGTGGTCGCGATCAGTGGAAGGACGTTCATGGTCGTCTTGCAGGATGCCACCGGCCCGAACCCGCCGATCCCCACCGACCTGGCGGCTCGCATCCGTGCTGTGCTGCCAACCCTTTCTCCGGCCCAAGCCAGCATCGTCCGCATTGTCGCGTCCGACCCGGAGACGGTGGCCGCCCTTTCGGTCAACCTGCTCGCCGCACGCGCCGGGTCCAGCGCGGCGACAGTGGTGCGCGCGGCCCGGAGTCT
>JACMOZ010000321.1 GCA_014377785.1 Aeromicrobium sp. | reverse complement strand
TTTCCCCCTTTTGTCCGCCTGTTCTGCTATCGCCACAGCACTGTCAACGCTGAAGCTTCTTGAGAATGTCCGCGAAGTGCTCGCACCGACTTCACGTTCACACATGTCGCTAGCGCGCGTTCAATTTCAGCGCGCGTTGCGCGACGCGTCGTGCTCGAAATGAATGTGTCAAATACGATTGCGCTAAGCAGTGATTAACGTGCGTGAGCGTACGTTCTCTCTGCACCCGGGGTCCGTCCCGACCGATGAAGTGCGAGTCAGGCTCCCAATGCCGCTCCGGCCGCAAAGCCATTGTCCAAAGAGGATTAATGCGATGCGCAGCGGCCGTTGTTAAGTTGCAATAGGTTGCCGTGATCGAGAGCTTCTTCGGCACCTTAAAAGCCGAATACTTCCATCTCGCAACGATCGAAGGCATTGAAGCACTTGAAGAGGGCGTGAACGATTACATTGACTACTACAACAACGGGCGTATCAAGCTCGGATTGAGAGGTCTCAGCCCGGTGCAATACCGGCTGGCAAGCTCCGCCTGATCGGCGGGATCGTAACCGTCCAACTTCTGGGGGTCAGTTCAAACCCGGGGCGATTCAGTTCGATTGAATAGTGAGGGTTGAGTGGGGCGGGCTCTAGGTCGAATCCAAGTCTGAGGTGGGGTTGCACATGAAATTGAGCCGGGTTACGCGTATGGTTCACCCTGATCGGTGTAAATTGGTGGAACCAAATCTAGATTTGGCTAACGGCATGAGCATCGCCAAAACTCTTCACTAGCAACGATAAACCTGAGCTTGTTTCAAGTTGACAAGCTCTCCGCGCAAGCCAGTGAGCCAGAACCTTTTGCGTGCCGGGCGTTCGACCTATTCATCACACGCGGCGGCACCGCCTCCTGAGTCACGCCAGCAGTTTGTAAAGGTACGACCGCGAGATTCCGAGGCTCTCCGCCGCTTTCTTCTTGTTGCCGCCACATTCTTCCAGGGCGTGCACTGCAGCAGCGCGCTCTTGGTCCTTGAGTCGTGCCGCACGACCCGGCGAGGCCGAAGGCGGCGTAGTTCCGGTCCGTAACTGCTCGAATGTCATATCTTCTGGGTCGCGCGCCGAATCGTTTCGCGCGAAGGCGTCGACCGTCAGGCGATCCGGTCCTGAGAAGACCAACGCCTCTTCGACCCGATGCCGCAGTTGCCGGAGGTTGCCCGGCCACGCCTGGTCGGCAAGATAGCGGGTCACGCCGCCATCTATGCTGGGGATGGGCAATGCGTTCCGTCGGCAGAATGCCTCGACAAAGTAGCCCGTCAAAGTAGGAATGTCTTCAAGTCTTTGCCTCAGTGGAGGCACCCGCAAGGTCACGCCGCTGATTCGGTAGAATAGGTCATGGCGGAATGATCCGGCCTCGATGAGTGAATCGATGTCGCGGTGCGTGGCGGCAACGAGCCTGAACGACATGCGCTTCGAAGCGTGGCTGCCGAGCCGCTGCACAACCCGTTCCTCCAGCACCCGCAGTAGCTTGATCTGGACGTCCATTGGGATGTCGCCCACTTCGTCAAGGAAGAGAGTCCCATCGTGCGCCATTTCAAACTTACCGGCGCGCCCCTGCTTGGCGCTTCCGGTAAACGCGCCTGCTGCATGACCGAAGAGCTCCGATTCCACTAGGGTCGCCGGCATCGCGGCAAGGTTAATGCTGACAAGCGGCTGCCCGGGACGCCCGATGTTATGAATCGCGCGGGCAACGAGTTCCTTGCCGGTGCCGCTTTCTCCCAACACCAGGACCGGGACGTCCAGCTTAGCCACCCGGCCAATCTCGCCTCGCAGGCCCTGCATGGCCTGGCTGTCGCCGACGAGTTCTGCCATGCCATCCCTACTCCCCCGCAGGTCACTAAGTTCGCGACGGTAGAACTCCAGCTGCGAGCGCAGCCGCTTCATCTCGGCTGCCATTTCTGACAAGGCTTCGGCGTCCCTGAACATAACCTGCCCCACAGCTCCGACAACACGCCCGTCCTTATGTACGGGGCGCCGGCTGACAACCCGCGTCACTCCATCCGAAAGCTTTTGGGCTTTGCCAATCTCCGCCTTGCCGGATTCAATCACGGCGCGCAGACGTGAATTTGGAATGGCGTCTTCCGCGGCCATGCCAATCGTCCCCCCGTGCGCGAAGCCCAGGAACTTCTCGTGAACGGGACTCATGTAGAGCATGGTTCCCGTGTGGTCAGCCACGGTGAGCGCCCGGTACGGGTCATTAAGAATTTGTTCGAGGATGTCGAACGCGAAGGGCACGGCCGCGACGAAATCGGACAGCGTGCCCGCGGATGTCGCCGGCCTCACGATGGCCAGGTCGGTGCCGCTGCCAGACAGCGCCAACCCGATACAGGGTCCGGCGGGCAACTGCGCCTGGAACAGTCTTCGGTTACCTTCGGCCGTAAGCGCGGACAAGAGGGCCTGCTGAGTTGCGGGATCCGCGGCCAGACCCAGCGCAGCGACGACCGTGCCTTGCCGCCGTACGAGCACACCGAGAGAGTAATCAAGGAGGTCAGTCATGGCATGTAGCTATAGAACACACCGAAACGGCGCGGTTTACACAAGTGTACTCAATACAGACATATTTCCGCACCTGCTCACTGTTTGGAGTCAAAATCGAGTGGCATGGTCCGTGCTACATCCTTCCACGGAACCCTCTTCGAAACCCCCATGAGCAAGCCCCACCCGCTTTCCGCCGACCACCCCATGACCGCCGTACTCGACCAGCAAGGCACCGGTACATATTTCGGTATTGACGTTCCATTCATGGAACACATCGGCTTGAAGCCTGTCTCCCTCACGGACGGATGCTGCCGTACACGGCTCTCGCTGCACCCCGCCCTCGTCAACAGCCGTGGCGACATGCATGGCGGAACGCTCATGAGCGCCTTCGACTTCACGCTCAGCGCCGCCGCGCGAGGGCACGACCCGCTGCGCTACGGCGTCATCACCGTCGACATGACGACGCATTTTTACGAGGCCGCGCGTTCCGACCTCACTGTGATCGGTCGCTGTGCCAGGCGGGGCCGGTCGATCGCGTTCTGCGAAGGCGAGATGATTGACGAAGCGGGCAAGGTGGTGGCAGTGGCCCACGCGGTATTCAAACTGATCCTGGCGAAGGACGCGCAAAAGTGACGTTCGACTCGCGCCACGGCGCGGACTCGCGGCCCCATAGGCGATCGGAACTAAAAGGAAACATCGGATGAGAAAGCTTTTGATCGCGAACCGGGGTGAGATCGCGTTGCGCGTGCAGCGAGCCGCACGCGACCTCGGCATCGCTACCGTGGCTATCTATTCACAGGACGACGCAGGCTCCCGCCCCCGCATACTGGCCGACGAGGCGCGGTCTTTACAAGGTGCCGGTCCGTCCGCGTACATCGACATCGCGGCAATCATCGCAGTGGCG
>JACMOZ010000320.1 GCA_014377785.1 Aeromicrobium sp. | reverse complement strand
GTGTCGTTCAGTGGCTTGCAACCCAGACCCGAGCCGGAGACAGGGTCGCTCTGCGGGCTTTGATGGATATCTGGTTCGTGGTCAGCGCATGCCCCCAGGACATCACGGGCATCAACAACACCCCCGGACTGATTTCAGTGATCGTAACTGATCGCTGAGCACCAATGCAGTTACAGGAAAGTGAGGCGCGGGGCAAGTGCGTGAATGACGCCAAATCCGCGCCGTGAGGGAGCAAGTTATTGAACGGCGCGGCAGCTAGGGGAGTCGTCCAACTTGTCCGCAAACGAAAATTGACGCACTGGAATGGCTGACGACAGGAACGTGCGGAATTTAGTTGGTTTGGATGTTGTGACTGCGGGCATCCCCACCACCAGCGCGTCGGCGGACGAAGCCTGGCCGATGGACCGGTCGCTGTCGGTGGACTCCATAATCGCGTGGGCACGCTAGAACGCGACAAACATGACTCGCCTCTCAGAGGGCTGAATCGAATTACAGACAACCGAGGATCGAGCCGTGTGATCATGGCATCGATCGCTGCCATGGCGTCCTGTCGACTGAAATCCATCAGCTCGTCGATGGTGAAGGCTTACCCCTGGTATCTCTGACCACGCCGGGGCAGGGCGGTGACTCACCGACGTTTCTATCCTTGATGGGTCAGTGGCGCATCGGGCCGGAGACCGGTCGGCCGAGACCCGTCCCGACCAGGCGCGCGGCGATGGGGCCAACTCGTCTCGTGCGATGCTCACCCACCTGCGTTCGCGCAGGATCAAGGTCGTGATCGCGGAGTTTGACGACTTCAAAGCGCGCCGGAAGCGGTGCCGATAAGTTGGCGTCCGGCCTGTCGCCGTCAACACTTCTAACTTTAAAAACCGCAACGTCATCGAACGTCAGTACTGCCACCTCGAGTGATGACGAGGACTCGCCACTTTCTACGAGTAACACGCGATCGTCTACAGCGCCGCCGTCATCCTGAATGCCGTCCTCACCTGAACCCGATGAATGTAGGACGCGCCGTAATTCCAGATGAGTGATTCGCTAATGCAGCGCGAAATACTAAGCGCTTTGGCCAGCAACGGACAGGTCGTAGAGGTCCGGCCTCCGGTCGTTCAAATACGGGTTTCGGAGGCGGGCTTCGTGGACGATATCCGTGTCGACAACAGCAGTTAGCAGCCCCGTACCGTGGATGATCGAGTCGAGTACCTGTGCAGAGGGGTCGACGATGGAGCTGCGACCGACATAGGTGAGGTCGCCTTCCGCTCCGTCATGGTTGAGGTAGGCGATGTAGATCTGGTTTTCCCAGGCCCGGACACGAATGACCTGGTCTGCGATGAATTCGTATGGCGTCATCTGCGCGGTCGGGACGATGACTGCATGGGCGCCGGAGAGGGCGGCGGCACGCACGGTTTCTGGGAACTCGATGTCGTAGCAAATAAGGATTGCGAGGCGGACGCCACGGTAGTCCACGGTTGAGACGAGCTGCTCGCCGCGGGAGAAGGAGTTGCGATCGAGACTGCCAAACAAATGAGTCTTACGGTACCGGCCAAGCACTGCGCCAGCCTCGTCCACGAACGCCACGGAGTTGTAGAAGCGGCCGTCTTCGTGCTCGGGCAACCCGACGATCATCGCGATGCCTTCCTCCCGTGCGACCTGTTGCACCATCTGCAGCAGTTCCTGTTTCGCGAGTTCGAACATTTCCTCCCCGATGTTGTAGCCGGTGAGGAATAGCTCGGGCGTGATCAGCAGCTCGCCCCCACCGCTCTTCGCGGCTCGCGCCGCTACTCGAAGTTCCAGAAGATTAGCGGCTACATCGCCCATCGTCCCTGCGGTCTGCATTCCAACAATGGACAGTCTCATGTTTGCCTTCCGACGCGGATACCGCGCTCATACATAAAGATTTTTCTTGCAATATATGAAGGCCCCTCGGGTTACGCCTCGTCGTTCCTGGCCCACAATGTGGCGTGAGCCGCGCTGCGCTGGAACCTCCACAAAACCGGAGGTCCCAGCTCAGGGGATTGTTCCGGATCAGTCGACGATCACCCCGGCGAGGTCGTCGGCCTCGGGCGTGGCGTTTTCGATCTCGGCGGACTGTTGCTTGGCGAGGCGCTTTTCGCTCGCGACATCGAGCTTCCGGGTGAAGATCCAGTACAGGATGGCGCCGATAGGCAGGCCGATGAACAGCGAGATGTCGACGCCGCCCATGGCTGTGGATGCGAATCCGGTGTAGAACTCTCCGATGTCGAAAAACGGGGTCATGCATATGAATGCAATGAGGTAGGACGCTATTCCGGCCCAGCCCCAGCGCCGATAGATGCCATTGGGCTTGAAGATCTCGGCGATCGCGTACTGGCCCTTGCGAACGATGAAGTAGTCGGTGAGGTTGACCGCGGTCCACGGAATGAAGAAGTAGAGGACTAGGAGCAGGAAGTTTTGAAAGGTGGATGCGAAGTTGGTCGATGCGAAGAGAGCGAGGACCCCCGAAATCGCGGCCGTGATCGCAACAGTGACAACGCGTACCGTCAGGGTCGGTCGGATTTTGCGGAGGCTATCGATCGAGGAGATGAGCGTGAGCGAGCCGCCGTACATGTTGAGGACCATGACCGCAATGAGCCCAAAGGCAATAACTAGCAGCGCGATTGTCCCAAACCCGGGGAACAAGCTGTCCGCTACTCCGCGGATTGCGGTGATCGGGTCGCTGGCGTTGAAGTCCTTGACTGATGCGGCCAGGTAGGCGCCGAGCAGCGTCAACCAGCCGCCGCCGAGGGCGCTGCCCCAGAATGTCCAGCGGAACGTTGTCGAGGGGGCGGTGTCGGCCGGCAGGTAGCGGGAGTAGTCCGATACGTAGATCGCCCAGGAGATCTGGTATCCAGCAACGACGCCGAGCTGCGAGAAAAATGCAACCGCGTTGAAGTGTGTGAGGTCCAGGGCTCCGGCCGGCAGATGGAGATGGATTAGGGCGGAGAGGGTTAGCAGGCCAAGGACGAGGACCGTGACGTAAGTGAGGTAGCGCTCCATTTTGTGGATGAGGTCGTAGCCAAAGATCGCGATTACCGCGGCCGCGAGGGTAATGGCCCAGAACCAGAACGGATCTGATCTCGAGTCGAGGTGGAGCGCACCGGTGACCGCGTTGCCAGCGAGGACCGTGTTGAAGATGTTGAAGCCGGCGTACTGCAGGAAGGCGAATAGCCACACCAGTAGGGCGCCCACGTAGCCGAACTGGGGCCTGGATTGGATCATCTGCGGCAACCCGAGCTGAGGCCCCTGCGACGAGTGCGCGGCCATGAAGGTCGTCCCGATCAAAAGGCCGATGATTATTGCGATGGCCGACCAGATCAGGTTGCCGCCTGTGGCGAAGCTCACAACCCCGATTGCGAGAGTCGCGATCTGGGCGTTGCCCATGAACCATAGGGGTCCGATGTGCCAGACTTTTCCGTGCCTCTCGCTCTTGGGAACGTAGTCGATGGAACGAACCTCAAGGCCGGTGTATCCAGCCTTGACTTTGACTTCACTCATAATTTTCTCCATTGATTGTTCAGGAATTCGAGCAGTGGGTTCCGGTCGATCTTGTCGTCCCCTCGGCGACTTAGGTGGAGGCAGCGGTGCCGGGCAATTCCGCGGATGGCGTCATTGCCGAGAGGATCTCGTAGGCGACGTGCGATGCAGCGACGGCGGTCAGCTGGGCATGGTCGTAGGCCGGAGCGACCTCGACGATGTCAGCACCGACCAGATTGACGGCACGGAGAGCGCGAATCATCGCGAGTAATTCCCTGCTTGTCATGCCTCCGGCCTCCGGGGTGCCCGTACCCGGCGCATGGGCGGGGTCGAGTACGTCGATATCGACGGAGAGGTACACCGGGCGGTCGCCAAGCCGGGTGAGCATCCGTTCGATGGCCACGGCTAGCCCCTCGGTCTCGAACTCGTGGCTGGCGATAATAGCGAAGCCCAGGCGTTTATCGTCGCGGAGGTCGTCGCGGGCGTAAAGCGGACCGCGGATGCCCACGTGAAGGCTGGCGTTCAAATCGATGAGGCCCTCCTCCGAGGCACGGCGGAACGGGGTGCCATGGGTAATCGGGGCCCCGAAGTAGGTGTCCCACGTGTCGAGATGTGCGTCAAAGTGAAGCACCGCAACCGGCCCGTGGCGTTCGGCTACGACGCGAAGCAGAGGGAGGGCGATTGTGTGGTCGCCGCCGATAGTAATCAGCCGCTGACCATCGGCAGACAGTGCAGCGGCGCCCTCCTGGATCTGCCCGACGGCTTCAGTGATGTTAAAAGGATTCGCGGCGATGTCCCCGGCGTCAGCGACCTGCTGTCTGGCGAATGGCTCAACATCCTGCACAGCGTTATAGGGCCGGAGCATCCGGGACGCCTCGCGCACGTGAGCGGGACCGAAACGAGCGCCGGGGCGATAGCTGACGCCGCTATCGAACGGTACTCCGACGATCACGATGTCCGCACTGGCTACATCTTCGAGACGGGGAAGTCGGGCGAAGGTTGCGATACCGGAATAACGGGGAATCAGGCTCGCGTCTGGGGGGCCAATCGGCGAGGTGGTGTTGGCCATAAGTTACCTGTGCTTGAAGGAGTCGAAAATTATTGGCAACAGTACAACAAAAAGTGTGTATAGGACGATTTTTTCGGACCCAAGTCTGGATATACAACCTTCGACATCTGCGCGCATCAAAGCGTCGGGCCGTGCCGAACGAACTCAGCGTCGCGGCGTCCCCATACCGGCCAAAACATTGGCGATTGGGACTGCCGTTGGTTTAGTTGCCACTGACCTGTCCGATGGCTTGGCTACCCAAAATGAAATAAGTATCGGGCTTTCTCTCGGCGACAACACGCATGCTAGGCCCTTCGGCGTAGGAGTGCGAATGCGCGCTGCTGCGCTCGTCTGTGCCGATGGTCCGATCACTACCGCGGCGATCAAGCTGAGGTGCGTCCGGTTAGTATCGGCGGCTGGCACCTGTTACTGAGTTTCATCATTCAACTTGTGTCGAATGATCGTGTGCTCAAGGGATTTTTTGGTGGGATGACCCGATGGCCTCGGGCGCACCAAAAGATTGGTTCTAATTCTTTTGATCTTGAATTGGATGAAGCGTGCGAACAGATGAAAGGAAGTGGTGATCATCCCGAGCGAACTCCGCGCAGGCAGGATAAAGACGATCGTAAATATCTGGTGGAGTGAAGCAGATTCGGATGAGTCCAAAAACGAGATCCCCGCTCTTCGGTTAGAAAGCGCTCCGCATGCAAAAGCAGCTGCTGACCAGCGATTCTTTTGTGGTCGCAATTATATTGCGAACTGGATTAGCGGACTGGCGATCCGGAGCCGGGATACACCGGTCCAGTGCGGGTGAGAAAGTCCAGCCATGTTTGCGCCATGCCAGTCACATCGTCCAAGGTTCGGCATGGAGGACAATCTCGTCGGACCATCGGGACTGCAGGG
>JACMOZ010000037.1 GCA_014377785.1 Aeromicrobium sp. | reverse complement strand
TATGTCCATGCAAAGACCTGCATCGTCGACGACACCTGGGCGACGATCGGTTCCGACAACTTCAATCGACGCTCGTGGACCCACGACTCCGAACTGTCGGCCGCGATCATCGATCTTGCTGGCGACGCCGCATACGCGCGCGATCTGCGACTGACACTGGCCGCCGAGCACCTAGACCGCACTGGAACCCTCGAAGACTGTGTCGACCCGCGCGGCATGTTCGCGGCCTACGCAGACACCGCCGCCGAACTCGACCGATGGCACGCGAATGGCCGCGTGGATGAACGTCCCCCCGGCAGGCTGCGTCGCCTCGAGCCGCCGCGGATCGGCCCCCTCAAGCGCGCGCTGGCGGCGATACCGTACAGGGTGGTGCACGACCCCGACGGACGTCCCAGATCGATCCGCGGCACCGACCGCTTCTAACCCATCACTAGCGCAACAAAGCGGGACGGTCGCGACCATGTGCCGATGCTGTCCCATTCTGCCGCGAAACCCCGAGTTCGCCTACGGCTACGCACCATCCGGGCCTGTCGCTTTGGCCACGTCAGGTTCCTTGCCGGGGCAATCTGGGTTCGGACAGACGTCCACGGCGAGCACGGTCACGGGTGAAACAGAACATGATCAAGCTCACCGAAATCACAGGGCCCAAGGGACGGGACTTGCGGACCGGGTGTTGCCGGCCGCGGCGAATCATTACCAGACCGCCATCAAAAGCGAGCGCAAAAGACTTGGAAAGTCGAGGGGTCAACGATGCTCATCCCCGTCCCGGCAAGAAGGAGACAGGTTTGCTCGGGGTGCGAATTGCCGGTGCCGTCACCCTGGTGTGGGGTTAGTCTGGCTTGACTGCGACAGTTCGCGGCATAGAGCCCTGAGACTCGTCGTTGCGGCACTGGAGGTGCACAAGATGGAAGCGGCCCGCGCGCGATCGTTGTTGGAAGCCGAACGAGCCGAAATCCAAAGCCTGTTGGCTGAACTCGCCTCGGTAGGCGGTGAGGACCGAGACGCCGAACGCGAGACCGGGGACAAGGCGGATTCGGCCAACCCTCTGTCCGCCGAAGGCGTCGACGACGCCGTCGTCGAAAGCCTGCGGGATCGACTCACCGCAATCGAACGTGCCGAGAAGCGTCTCCAGGACGGCATCTTCGGACTCTCGGTCCGCAGCCGAACACCAATCCCTGACGAACGGCTCGAGGCGATGCCCACCGCCGAGCTCACCGTCGAGGAAGCTTCGGAACAGCCATGAGCGGGCCTCGTGCCCAGAGCGGTCTCCCGCAACACGCTGTCTGCAAAAGGCAGGTGTGGGACGCTCGGGGAGTCCCCGCCACTCGCGGTTTGTTGCTCGGCATATGAAGAAGATCGGGTTTCTGTCGTTTGGCCATTGGACGCCGTCGCGGCAGTCGCAAGCGCGCTCGGCCTCCGACGCACTGCTTCAGTCGATCGACCTCGCGGTCGCGGCCGAGGAGGTCGGTGCCGATGGGGCGTACTTCCGGGTACATCACTTCGCGCGCCAGCTGTCCGCTCCTTTCCCCTTGCTCGCGGCTGTCGGGGCGAGGACGAGCCGCATCGAGATCGGTACCGGCGTGATCGACATGCGCTACGAGAACCCGCTGTACATGGCCGAGGACGCCGCCACCGCAGACCTGATCTCCGGTGGCCGGCTCCAATTGGGCATCAGCCGGGGATCACCGGAGCAAGTGGTCGAGGGCTACGGCTACTTCGGGTACGAACCCGCCGAAGGACCCGGCCACGCCGACATGGCCCGCGAGCACACCCGCGACTTCCTCGACGCGATCAGGGGCGAGGGGTTCGCGGAGCCCAACCCACGGCCCATGTTCCCCAACCCGCCAGGCCTGCTCCCGATCGAACCGCACTCGCCAGGGCTGCGTGAACGGATCTGGTGGGGCGCCGGGTCACGCGCAACGGCGGAGTGGACCGCACAACAAGGGATGAACCTCATGAGTTCGACGCTGCTCACCGAGGACACCGGGGTGCCGTTCCACCAGCTCCAGGCCGAGCAGATCCAGCGGTTCCGTGACGCATGGAAAACCGCCGGCCACCCCGGAGACCCCCGCGTCTCGGTCAGCCGAAGCATCTTCCCGATCATCAACGACATGGACCGCGCGTATTTCGCGAGCGATGCGAAGAGCCAGGACCAAGTCGGTCAACTGGAGGGCGGCTTGGCCCGCTTCGGAAAGTCCTACGCCGCAGAGCCAGAGCAACTGGTCAAGGACCTCGCCGAGGATGAGGCGATCGCAGCTGCCGACACGTTGCTCCTCACCGTTCCGAACCAACTCGGCGTTGACTACAACGTGCACGTCATCGACAGCGTGCTACGCCATCTTGCGCCCGCGCTCGGTTGGCGCTGAGGTTCTGGGATGCCTCAGGGTGTCAGGAACTTGATGGTGCTCCCGTAGCCGCTATCGAGATTGTCCTGGAGCGTCATGTGCAGGAAGCCGAGTTGCTCGAGCTGCTGTGCCCGTCTCAGCGGCCCGGCATCGATCGCGCGCATTCTGCCTGACTCGACCAGGCGCGTCACGACCGACTTGGCGTCCTTATCGTCTCCAGCGATGAGGACGTCAAGGGTCTGGTCGGCGACGGAACCGGCCACCAACGTCACGACGAAGGTGGTGTTGAAGGCCTTCACCAGAGGCACTTCCTCGGGCAGCCGTCTGGCGATCTCCTGCGCAGCCGAGGAATCGGGCGAACTTATTGAGCAACGAAAAGGGTCCTGATCTGCGGAAACAGATCAGGACCCATTGGTCGGGCTCACAGGATGAGGAGCGTCACAACAAGATTAGTTGGGGAGTGCAACTAATCTTGTTAGGATTGTGTTTTCCCGAATCGCGGCGCGGGCATGGCCGTCCATCGATCGCCGAACTTTTCTGGCACTCACCAACCACCTTCTGCGCGAGGACTTCGCGCACCGCACATACGTAGAGGAACTCCTCCATGAGCACGGACGTACAAGAAATCGACTCGCACCCAATCGTGTCGATGAGCCATCGGGAAGTGATGTTTGCGCTCTCGGGACTACTGCTGGCGATGTTCGTGGGAATGCTGTCCTCGACCGTCGTGTCGACGGCACTGCCTAGGATCGTCGCCGATCTGAACGGCAGCGAGGCGGGCTACACCTGGGTGGTCGTGGCGACGCTGCTGACCATGGCCGCGACAACGCCCATCTGGGGCAAGCTCGCCGACCTCTTCAGCAAGAAGTCGTTGACGCAGCTCTCCCTCTTGATCTATGTGCTGGGCTCGATCATCGCCGGAATCGCACCGAACATGGGCGCCCTGATCAGCGCTCGACTGCTGCAGGGCGTCGGCATGGGCGGCCTGACCGCGCTGGTGCAGATCGTCATCGCCACGATGGTGACGCCACGTGAGCGCGGCCGCTACTTCGGTTACCTCGGCGCGGTCTTCGCGGTCGCGACCGTCAGCGGCCCGCTGCTGGGTGGTCTGCTGGTCGATGCTTCCTGGCTCGGCGACATCCTCCCCGGCTTCATGGCCGGAGAGTCGTGGCGCTGGTGCTTCTACGTCGGAATCCCGTTCGCCGTCGCCGCCTTCGTCGTGTTGCAGAAGACCCTGCACCTGCCCACGATCAAACGCGATGTGGAGATCGACTATCTCGGAGCGTTGCTGATCACCAGCGGTGTGTCCGTCCTGCTCATCTGGGTGTCGCTGGGCGGCAGTCAGTTCGCTTGGGCTTCGGTCGCCACCGCCTGGATGGTGCCACTGGGTGTGCTGCTCCTGGTCGCGTTCATCGTCGCCGAGACCAAGGTCAAAGAGCCGATTATCCCGATGCGGTTGTTCAAGGACCGCACGACGAGTCTGGCGGTGTTCGCCTCGATCATGGTCGGCGTGGCCATGTTCGGCTCGACGGTCTTCCTCGTGCAGTACTTCCAGATCGCGCGTGGAATGAGTCCGACACACGCCGGCCTGATGAGCCTCGCGCTCGTCGGTGGTCTGCTGGTCTCCAGCATCGTCTCCGGACGCCTGATCGCCTCGACCGGAAAGTGGAAGCGCTATCTGGTCGGCGGCGGCGTCCTCATGGTTGTCGGCGTCGTCCTTCTCAGCACGATCAATCCGAACATCAGCCTGTTCACCGTCGGCCTGTACATGGCGATACTCGGTGTGGGCATGGGCTCGGTCAATCAGAACCTTGTCCTCGCCGTGCAGAACAATGCCAGCCAGGCAGACATCGGGGCTGCGAGCTCGCTCGCAGCATTCTTCCGTACGATGGGCGGCTCGATCGGTGTCTCGGCACTCGGGACCGCGCTCGGTCACAAGGTCAGCTCGGGCGTCGCCCATGGCTTCGATCGCATTGGCGTCGAACCGCCTCCGGGCGCCAGCGGCAGCCAAATCCCCGACATGACGACCCTGCCCGACAAGATCCGTCCGATCTTCGAGACCGCGTTCGCCGATGCGACCGGCCACATCTTCCTGCTGGCGGCACCGTTCGCGGTGCTGGCGCTGCTCGCCATCCTGCTCATTCGCGAAGTCCCGCTTCGGGAGACCATCGAGCGCGAGGATGAACTGGAGATGCTCCAGGCGAGCGCATCGGGCGAACCCCTGACGAGTTGAGCGGTGACAATCGTGACGAAGTCAGACTCGATACTCGATATCGAACGTGAAGTCCGCGCCCTGGTCCACCGGGTTCGACGCACGTCGATGGACAACGCCCAACTGATCCATCCCGAGCTCCCGATCTCCGCGTATGCCGTGCTGTTGTTCATCCTCGACAATGGGCCGATCCGGGCGCAGGAAATTGTGGACTCACTTGGTGTCGACAAGGCGACGATCAGTCGTCAGATTGCCCAACTTGAAGAGATCGAACTCGTCACGCGCAGCTGCGATCCCTTGGATCGGCGCGCGCAGACCGTTGCGTTGACCGCCGACGGGCAGGCCAGGATCGACGCCGTCGGGCGGCAGCGTCGCTCGGAGTTTATGAGCCGGCTCACCGGTTGGTCCGCCGCGGACCTTGCCCAGCTCGCGGCGAATCTCGATCGTTACAACTCTTCGCTGAGCGACTGAAACGTGCCGTAAGGCAGATGTCGGGTTGAGCCCCAGCCTTGCGGCTTTGCGGGCCGCCCGTTGGGGGGACGTGCCTCGCAAACTTCGGTGAGAATTTCGCGCGTCCCTTTGTGTCTAGGTGTGATGCCCGGGCATGCTGGTTGAATTTATGTGAAGACACGGCCTGAATTTTCGACCGCGATCGGAGTCCTACAACGCGTCGTGCTCGACATCGAACACAAGAGGACTCGTGTCGACGCCGCGCCAAACCAACGAAAAGATCGAACGGGTTACACCGCACCCTGGGCGACGGCTGGGTCTACGCCCGCTTCTACGACAACGAGGCAGCGCATCGCGCAGCCCTACCGGCCCGGATACACCACTAGAATCAACACAGGCTCCACAACGCCATCGGAAACAAGGCACCAGTCAGCCGATTGGACAACCTCACTGGGCAGTACACCTAGACCGTGCAGCAGTCCCGGCGTTGACAAATCTGGGTTGCGTTTATGGGACCGGACCGGACGCGTCACCCGGCGGGTCTTACGGGACACGGTCTTAGCCGAAGCTGGACACCGCTGGTCATGAGGGGACTGTTTCATTAAGGGTGTTTCCGATCTCTTGAGAGATCACATTTGTAGCGGGGACAGGATCTGAACCTGTGACCTGTGGGTCGGGCCAAGCGATCGGCCACGACCCCGCCGTCGTTTGGCCTCCCGTCATGCGTCAACCATGTCAGGCCGGGCCGCCTATGACCGAGGGCTCAGCCCACTTTGCCGCACAGGACCGCCACGACCGCCCCCGTCCCGGTCCGGGAGGGATCGGGACCATAACCGGCATTGGTTCGCACGACGACCACTGCGTCGGTCTTGCCGGTGACAGTTGTGCCTGCGACATTCACGCCGTTGGTCACGGCCACCGCCATGTACGTCGGCACGGTTGTGGGAGGCACCGAGCTGTTACCCGTGGCGGCGGAGCCGCTCCAGGTCGAGCCGCAGCTCGGAGGCAGCTTGCTGGCAAAGCCCTTGAACGAGGACGTGGTCGTGGAGGTCAGCGCATTCGCCTTCATCCATTTCGAGCCCCAGAACGTGACGGCGCCAACGGCCTTCTTGCCTCCGAGGAGGAAGGTCCCCCGTGCCGGGTTGGTGTAGCTCAGCGTCGTGGTCCGGGTGGTCGCCGTGCTGCCGCCCTTGCTCGTCATGACGACCGTGACCGTGTGCAGACCGAGATCCGTGTAGTCATGCTTGCCCGCGACCGCGAACGGTCCACCGACACCGCCGGTGACGACCCCAGTTGTCGGAGCCGTCCCGTCGCCCCAGGCGATGGTGGCGCTGAGGTCGGATAGGAGCCCGAACGGGTTGGCGTCCGAGAAGGTCGCAACCCGGTCGCCCGGCGCGGCCGGCGACGGGTTCGGCCAGGTCAGGACGTCCTGGCCCGAGGCGGTCTTGTTGTTGATCGCGCCGACTCCGGTCAGTGCAGCATCAGAGACGGTCGCCGAGGTGTCGGTGACGACGTGGTTGGTGGCCAGCTGGCCCTCCGGGACCGTACGAAGGTCGACCTCGATCGGGTAGGGACCGTACTGCTCGTACGTGTGCGTGCCGGCGATGGCGTACGCGCCGCCGCTGCCGGTGATCTTCCCGGCGCTCGCCCGCCCATCACCCCAGGTGATGCGTGCGACGTAGTCGGCCGGCACCGCCTTGGTCACCTCGTCGGTGAATGTGGCGACCGTCGAGGTGAACTCCGCGCCCTCGACCGGCTTGATCGTGACCGGGGTGACCACCGGCGGTGGTGCAGGTGCCAGCGTCAGCGTGGCGGCCACGAGCGAGTTGAACCCGCCCAATGACCAAGTCCTCTCGGGGACCACGTTGATCGTGGTGGTGCCGAGCTCGAGCTCCTTGCGATAGACCGGCCCGATGCCGAACGACACACCGTCCCAGATGTCGATCGCCCCGACGCTGAACCCCGGCAGGCTCAGGCTCGCTGCCAGCATCTTGAGGTCGCCCAATCCCTTGATCTTGTGCGTGACGTGGTTGGACAGGTTGTGCTCGGCGAGCGAGAGGGTCGGCGTCGCTGAGAACGGGACGGTCTGATCGGTCGGCACGTCGACGAGCACCTTGTTGCCGGACCGCAGAGTCACTGACGTCCCGCGACCGCTCGTCACCTCGGCACCCCCTGGCGTGACGACCTTGTAGGACAGTGCTCGGGGCAGGGCAAGCGTGACGTCGACCTTCGGCTTGAAGTGCAGCTCCTCGCGGCGGCTGGCCGCGGTGTTCAGGTTCAGGTCGAGCCCGGTCCAGCTCACGTTGAGGTCGCTGAAGCCTGTGCTGCCGTTGATGGGCACGGACTCTCCGGCGAGCCGCTGCAGCCACGTGATCGCGCCGACGGGGATGACTGCGAAGGTGTCCTCGCCCACGCCCGTGAGGCTGCCGTCCGACTGGGCGGTGGTGTTGACAACCGGGTTCGGGCGCGCGACATACCCCTTGTCGCCCGGGCAGCGCGTGGCCGACGAGTATGACTTCAGGCCGAACAGGCTGTTCTCCGCCGATCCGAAGCAGTAGGTGTCGGCCGGGCTGGTGTTGGTCGGGTTGCGGATCTGGTCGGTGGAGACACCGAAGATCTTGCCGGACTCTTCGTCGAAGTTGACCAGGTCCCCGCCACCGCCGAAGCAGCCGAAGACGCAGATATCGCCACCGAAGGCCGCATGCAGGCCGAACGTCGCGTTGAGCGCGACCCCGCTGATGTTCGGCTCCGTGGTCTTGATCTCGGCGCCAGACTGCACCTCGGCCGGAGCGGTGGCGATCTCGACAGTGTCGCCGGCGCCGAACGTCTTGTCGGCGGGCATCGTGACGTCGACCTTGACGGGATACGTGACCCCGACCTTTCCGCCGCTCATCCCTTCGAGATCGAGCGACATGCCGACGCGACCGCTGCTGGACACCTGGCCGCGCGCGCCGAAGTCCCACGTCCCCAAGGGCTCGGCGTCGACCTCCTCGACGTTGCCGCCGCTGGCGCTGGCGTCCCACGACTCGTCGAACAGCGAGACCCGCTGCGTGCTCGAGGGCGCCGCCGCCGCCGGATCCCACAAACTTTGGTCGGTGGTCTTGAACGTCCCCTCCAGCGAGACCGTCTTCGTGGCGGCTGGTCTGACGGTCGCCTCCGCGGGCGAGGGTGCCACGGCACCGGTCGCCACCATCAGGAAGCCCGCGACGAGCGCGAGGCACAGCATCGCTGCGGTGACGGCAATCGGGCGCCGGGGCGCAGTTATGACAGGACTTGTCGAGCGGAACATTAGGTTGACCTTCCACACCCGACATCGACTATTCGGACGATGTCCGAGTGCGGCCTGGCACCGGAAGTGTTGCATTACTGAGGGCCGGATATCGGCGAATGCCGATACCCGGTTTCGAGACAGCTCTGTCGAGTCTCGGCCGGTGCGGGGTGAGGACCGGCCAGAAGGCCAATCCCGATTCGTCCGCCATCGCCTCGACCTTCCCGCCTAGCGTGGCCGCGGCCTCGGTGCCTGCCTGGCCAGCAGCACTCAATGTGCTCACATCTACGGCACCGGAACGGTCGAGCATGACAAAGGCCCCTGACCGGCATGTCTGCTGGTCAGGGGCCTTCACGTGGTAGCGGGGACAGGATTTGAACCTGTGACCTCCGGGATCAATCGGAGGGGTACCGGACCTTGACGATCATTTCCGGAAACAGCGGATTCCCTTTGGTTTACAAGGAATCCGGTGTCTCGGACACCTCCGACTCTACCTGAAGAGTGACGGGCTTTCACGGCTGTTTCCGGAGGGTAAGTGGAGGGCTGATCGAATCTTGCGCCCCGCTCCCCCAGCGGTGAGCACCGCCGGTCATCGACGCTTGGAGGGGACACTCATACCGAGCGCGTCTCTCCTCCACACCAGGCACACTCACATGGGAGTGCTGAGGGTTTCGTTGACTTCTAGCCTGTAAGGATTTCGGTTCTTGCTGGAAGGATGTTCGACATGCCTAAGGCCTATCCGATCGAGTTCCGCAACGACGTTGTCGCGGTTACTCGCAAAAGTGAATCCCCTCGAAGTCAGATCGCCAAAGACTTCGGAATTTCGGAGACCTGTCTCCAGAAGTGGTTGAAGAAAGCCGACATTGAGGACGGTGTGAAACCCGGCGTCACCGAGAATGACAACGTAGAGAATCGTGAGCTGAAGAAACGCGTTCGGCTGTTGGAGCAGGAAGCCGAAGTGATGCGCCGGGCTGTTGCATATTTGTCACGGGACGTCAACCCAAAAACGGGGCACCTCCCACGGGCGTAGCCCGTAGGGGGAATGTATCCGCTGGTCCTTGATCTTGCCGCGAAGGGTGCCCCGATCAGGGTGCCCGTGACGGTGACCTGCCGGATGTTGAAGTTTCCCAAACAAGCATTTTATGCCTGGAAGAAGAAACCGTTCTCTGATCGTGATTGGGACGATGCGCATCTGATCAATGCCGCGTTCGATGAACATGTGGGCGACCCCACACTGGGTTATCGATTCATCGCTGACGAGCTCGCTGCGGCCGGTTTCATTGCCAGCGAACGGCGAGTGTGGCGGTTGTGTTCTTCCCAAGGCATCTGGTCGGTGATCTCGAAGAAGAAAGGCCTTCGGGGCAAGGCCGGGCCTCCAGTCCATGACAATCTCGTGCTCGGAGATTTCACCGCCGGCAGAGCGAACGAGGTGTGGTTGACCGACATTCCCCCAAGCACTTCGTGCAGGGAGGTACCCCCTCCGAGCATTGGACTGACGAGGGAAAACTGTATTTGTGCGCGATCAAGGACTTGCATTCGAACCGGATCGTGGGCTACTCGATCGACTCGCGGATGAAAGCATCGCTGGCCGTCTCGGCGTTGCGTAATGCGATCAGTTTGCGCTCCCCGGTCGGCACGATCGTGCCGACCGGACAGGGGTTCTCAGTTCCGGTCCAAAGCCTTCGTCCGTGTTATCACCAACAACCAGTTGGACGGGTCCATGGGCAGAGTCGGCGCGTGCGGCGATAACGCGGCCATGGAGTCCTTCTTTGCCCTTCTGCAGAAAAACGTCCTGGATCAACAGCGGTGGACCAGCCGCGAGGAACTACGACTCGCTATCGTCACCTGGATCGAGAAGAGTTACCACCGTAAGCGTCGCCAACGCAGGCTCGGCCGGCTCACCCCGATCGAGTTCGAGACAATAGAAATGGCCGCTCGTGCGGCCTGAAAACCATCAACCCAAATGGTCAACTAAAGCTTCAGCAGACCCCTCTATGACCTTGGCCGCGTTGTCGACCACGTCGGAGGCGCGCTGAATCGCCTGGCGGGCTTTCTTCTCGTCTGCGAAGTCGTCAGCGCTGGCCGGATAATCTAACTCGTTCCGCCGGCGCCGCAGGCCGCCGAACCGAGCGAAGGGTGGCCCAAATTGGGCCTGGAGAGTCCGCTCGATCGCGACATGACCTCCCTCGCTGGTTGCTCGTAGGTTCTGCTCGGCCAGCGGTGCGGCTTTGGCGTGTTTGGCTCCGTCGTACGCGACGATGTAGGCCGTCACGGCGTCGCTCTCGACGAGGCTGCGAGCACTCGCTATCGAGAACCTCGGGTGAGCTGCACGGTGATGCAGTCCCAGAATCGCTCATACTCTGGGCATCGAGTCGATGAGCGTTCAAACGACGGTGGGAGCGCCGCGGGAAGGACGAACACCACAGCGGCTACGAGAGGGTGAGTGTGTTCTGTCCGTCCCACGAAGAGTAGGTCAGAGTGATCTTTAAGGGCGGAGGGCCAGTGCCATCTGGCACTGTGAACTCGTGGGTTGTGGCTGCCATGTCAGCTGTGCATTCCTTCTTGCCCGCATCCTCGAATCGGATGGCGACGTCGCTTCCGCTGGACTCGATCTTGGTCGGCACAGGTGCGCAGCTCGAGCTGCCCCACCGCGTGATCGAAAAGGATTTACCGCGCTCCATCCACACGGGGACGGGAGACACCGATAAGGGAGGTAAACTCTTCAAGGCTTCGGGGACGCCTCTGTAGCTGTTATCCGCGACGCTCGATGGACCGGCGCACGCAGCCAGAGACACAACAGCCAAGGTGGCAACAACCGCTGCGAGTACGCGCATATCTAACTATTTCACACAGAAGCTACTGATGAGGCCAGGGTCAGGGACGGCACACCGACGCAAGACGCCCCTAGAGAATTCGCCAGCATCCGTGTGGCTTCTCCATCGCGGCTCGGCAAAACGTAATCCGTCCCGCCGGCTCGACCTTTCATCTGGCGTCACGCTGCAGATACCAGAAGCCACACGGTGTTGTTGTTGGCAAATCGTTCATGAATACCTAGTTGCACGTCGCTCAAGCGCCGACGCCCCGGTTGCGATTGCAGTAGTGACGCAAACCTGAACAAGTGAGTAGATTACTGAACATGAGTTCAGACACCACGTTGCCATGGAGTGATCTGAAGATGAGTGCGCGGATAGTAGCTGCGGCGTTCAAGCGCTTCGCTCGGAACGGATTCGCCGCGGTGACCATCCGGGAGATTGCCGCGGATGCTGGAGTGAGTGCCGCTCTGGTAATTCACCACTTCGGCAGCAAGGACGGCCTCCGTCGAGAGTGCAACCGTCGCGTCGTGGACTTCCTGCGCGACAAAGTCAGAACGGACGCCTCAGCCGCCGAAAGACTTGACGCGGTCTTAGTTCAGTACGGCTCGTATGCGACGCGTGCGGTCGCGGAGGACTCCGAGGAGTCTCGCGAGCTGTTCGACGTGCTGCTGGGGATGGCGCGTGCGGCGGTCGCGGAGGGCGCGGAGTCGGGCTCGCTGCGCGGATCGTCCGACCCCGACGCGCAGGCAATGGCGCTGCTCGTGCTGGGACTTACGCCGTTCGCTTTTTCTGCGCACCTCACTCGGTGGGCAGACGCAGGCTTGGATGCGGCAATGGCGCGACTTGCGGTTCCGATTGCGGAGATTTACACGCGCGGTCTCGTCACGGACAGTGGGCTGCTCGATGCTGCGATGGGCGTCCGAGGAGATCGGCAATGAGGATTTTGCTGGCGACGGCGGGCTCGCGAGGTGATGTCGAGCCTTTCGCGGCCCTGGCCGAGCGGGCGCGTGCGGCGGGGCACGAGGTGCGCCTTGTCGCCCCGGAGAATTCGGGCGTTGAGATGGGTGACCTTGATGTCGCAAGCATGGGGGTGGACTACACGCGCATGATCGAGGATCAGGGCGTTTCTATCACGGCGGCGCTACGTAACTACCGCACCGTGGTGCGCCCGGTGATGCGAGGCGTCATCGTCGGCGGTGCGCGAGCGGCGCCCGAGTACGAGCCCGACCTGATTGTCTACCACCCGAAGGTTTTGTCGGCTCCGCTGGTAGCGGACGCACTGGGAGTGCCACACGTCGTGGTCGAAATCGTGCCGACCCTTACGCCGACCAGGGCCTTTCCCGCCGCAGGCACAGTTACTCGCGGAATCGGCCCCCTGAATCGCTTGACGTATCAGGCGGCGGGCGCGGCATCGATGATGTTCCGCTCTGAACTTGGCGAGGTGCGCAAAATGGCCGGCGCACGGAAGCGCAAGTTTTCTGCCCCCGCTGCCACTCTCATGCCCATCAGCCCAGCGATCCTCCCGCGCCCCGACGACTGGCCAGAATCGGTGCACCTCACCGGGCCCTGGACTCGCGCACACCGATTGGCGGCTCTCGAGCTCGAAGTCGCCGAGTTCGTCACAGACGGTTCATTCATCTATGCGGGCTTCGGCTCGATGGCGGCGGGAGACGTCACATTGCGTGGAGGCGCGATCGTAGACGTAGCGCGGGAGCGCGGGAGCCGCTGTCTCATCGCTACCGGTCTCGGCGGCATCGAGGTGCCCCCGGACCGCCTCGGCGCCGACGTGCTCGTCGTGCAGACCGTGTCGCATACGGCGGTGCTTCCGCACGCGACCGCGGCAGTGCATCACGGCGGCATCGGCACCGTGCACGCCGCGATGGCTGCCGCAACACCATCGGTGATCGTGCCATTCATCGCTGACCAGCCGTTCTGGGGATCCCGTCTATACGAAATGGGTCTGACGCCCGCGCCGATCCCGCAACGTGCGCTGACCGTCCCAGCCCTCAGCGCCGCACTCGACGAGGCGGAGCAGTGCCGTCCCCGCATCACCGAGGTCGCCAAGGCCATGTCCGCCGAGGACGGAACCCTAACGGCGCTGACCCTCCTCGCCGCGATCCACTGAACTCATCTCAACGAGGCAAGAGCTCTGCTGAACACACCGACCTGTCGGCAACCGAAATTTGGTCTCCGAAACTGACCGTCCCGCGATCGGGTTTCGTTAATGTTGCGGTTGCGGTTGCGGATCGACGAATGCAACCTATGCATCACGCAGCCCAGAAGGCCCCTTCTCCGACGCTGAGCGCTGCAAGAACCGCGACACTTACCGCTGCGATTCACACCTGACGCGATTGTGTCTCACAGATGCGTCTCGCAAGCCACGGGTTACAAGACGACCATGATCATCGGGTGCACGGGTGCACGGGTGCACGGGTCGTCGGCGATGAGCCCGCTGAAACGGCCAGGACGACTGCGGACTCTATATAGTGTGTGGGGTGTCACATCGTGAAGTAGCGAGCTGGAAGGCTATCCATCGCGCAGGCGGGCACGGGTCGCGATAGTCGACTGTGGAACGATCGCCGCATGACAGCGGCAGACGAGCAAAGTGAAACAACGTCGAGGCGTAATCCCCGAGACCCCAAGCCGGTACCTCCCGGTTCAGCTGCGGCGGAACACGCCGAGCTCGTTGACGTTCGTCTGAAGTTAGATACGCTCCGGACTCAGCACCTCGAGGTGGGCGGCATCGTCATCTCGGCTGGTGGCGGCAACCTGTACCAAGATGACATGCTTGTCATGACGATGCTCCAACGCAGTTACGGCTTGGTCGACGCTGTTATCGACCTGGTCGACTCAAGGATCGTGCCGCCGAGCACCACCCGTGGGCCATTCCTGTTTACGACTCCACGTCGGGCTGGGTTCACTTGTCAGCGGGGCACGTGAGCACCGCGTTCCAGATGGGGGAAGCGGAACGAGAATTCACGTTGGGCCTCCCTCTGCCTCGCGAGGTCGTGCCGATTTCGATGTGGGCCGAGATCCTCGGTGCCACAACCAAGGCGACGGATGAGTTGCTGGGCTACGCGTTGGGTTGGGCGATGGAGAAGGAACGGCGCCACAACGCGAAAGCGGATCGTTCGACCTAGCGGACATGTAACGGCTCCGTCACCAAGTCAGGGTTCGGAGTGAAAGAACCGCGGCGTGGTCAACGCGGCCACGTCCGAGAGTGGCCTTTATCGCCCATTCTGGGATGACCCAGCGTTGAGAACGACAGGGCGTTGTCGCCGACATGAGCACCGATCGCGCGAATCGGCCGCATTAGGTACCTCGAGGTTCTTCGAGAGCCCCTCCGCGTTGAGGTCTGTGGCTTTGGTCACTCTCGCGAAGCGCAGGGCGACAGCCGTGAGGAGAAAAAATCGGTCATTGTTTGGGTCATCCGAGATCGCCTTTGCAGGTGCCGATCGCAGATAGGCCTCAACCGTTTCTTGAGCGTCGAAAAGTGAACTGTAGAGACCAAACGGTGTTTTCTTACTAAATACTCTCTCGTAATTCGACTTCCTGACGAGACGGTTGCGAGGGCGCGCGCGCCGAGTCGGGCTCGAGGAGAAGTGTCGCGATCACGACCTGTGCCACTTCCACAATGGAGCGAATCTTAGAGCGGGAAACCTTCTGGGTCCGGAATTGCCAGCGCCGACGCTCATAAAACCAGTTCTTAGTTTCGAGGAAAGTCTCGATCTGCAGCTGAAGTTCGTCGTTCGCATAGAGCTGGACGCTGGTGACGGGCGCCTGGTTATTCGTTCCCTGGATGGTAGAAGAGCCCATCAGATCAGTCGGTGTCCTTCCTGGCGGGCTATGTCCCGCCGTAGTTCTGCGTGGAGCCGATGACGTCGCCCGACTTCCACTGTTCCCACCCCGGTTGGTCCTTCATGAAGGCCTCGATCTCCTCTTTGGTTGCCTCCAGCTTCGGATCGTGCTTAAGGTAGTACCGGGTCTCGCGGACGACCAAGCCCGAGAGCACCAGCAGGCCCACCAGGTTCGGCAGCGCCATCAGCCCGTTCATGACGTCGGAGAACGCCCAGACAACACCGAGCTGGACGGTGCAGCCCACGAACACGACCAGGGAGAACAACACGCGGAAAGGCATGACGGCCCGGCGTCCGAGCAGGCGCTCAATGTTCCGATCGCCATAGTACGACCAGCCCAGGATGGTCGAGAAGGCGAAGAGCACTAGCCCGATGGTCACGATCCAGTGGCCCCACTCCCCGGGCAGCCCCTTGGTGAAGGCCTCCCCCGTCATCAGCGCCGCGGAGATTTGTTCCCCCGTCTCCGGGTCGATCTGCTTCCAGACGCCCGTCGTGACGATGACCAGACCCGTGCAGCTCACCACGATGATCGTGTCGATGAATGTTTGCGTCATGGAGACCAGGCCCTGCCGGACCGGGTGAGTTGTCTGCGCGGCCGCCGCGGCGATGGCCGCCGATCCCATGCCGGACTCGTTGGAGAAGATGCCGCGGGCCACGCCGAACTGCACGGCGATGATGATCACCGAGCCGGCGAATCCGCCGACCGCGGAGGTTCCGGTGAAGGCCTCGGAGAATATCTGGCCGAAGGCCGCCGGAATCTGGGTGACGTTGGCCAGCAGGATGTAGATGGCACCGGCAACATAGAAGATGATCATGACCGGGACCAGCCGGGCGGTGACTCGGCCAATCGACTTGATGCCGCCGACCAGCACCACCATGGATAGGACGGTCAGCACCAGGCCGGTGACCCAGACGGGCACGTTCCAGCTGTTCTCCATGTTGGAGGAGATCGAGTTGCCCTGGGTCATGTTGCCGATGCCGAAGGACGCTATGACAGCAAAGATCGCGAACGAGAGTCCCAGCACCTTGCCCAGCGGGCCGCGGATGCCACGTTCTAAGTAATACTGCGGTCCGCCGGATTTCTCGCCGGGGGGGTGCGGTCCGCGGGAGGGGGGGGCCCGGGGCGCCCCCGGCGCCCTGTTCTGGTTGTGGGCCACCGGCCTGCCCGGCATGGCCTCGAAGTCCTCGGGGGCGTTCGTGGGCGCCCGCTTCCGGGGAACGGACCCCGCCGGCGAGAAATCCGGCGGACCGCAGTATTACTTAGAACGTGGCATCCGCGGCCCGCTCGGCAAGGTGCTGGGACTCTCGTTCGCGATCTTTGCTGTCATAGCGTCCTTCGGCATCGGCAACATGACCCAGGGCAACTCGATCTCCTCCAACATGGAG
>JACMOZ010000319.1 GCA_014377785.1 Aeromicrobium sp. | reverse complement strand
TCGACGTTGGGCTGTTCAACCTGCTGCGAGTCGGTGTCTTCGGCGATGACCACTTCTTTCAGGGGCCGATCGGGGCGAAGATCATCTCCGCTGGCGTTGCGACCATTGCGACCTGGTTCGGTAACCGGTACTGGACGTTTCGGGAGCATCGCCGCAAAAACTATCTTCTCGAGCTGGCCGAATTCAGCACGGTCTCTGTGGGTGGAATCCTCATCGGGCTAGCCTGCCTCTGGGTGTCGCATTACCTGCTCGGCTTCACTTCGCTGCTCGCCGACAACATCTCATCGAACGTCGTCGGACTCGTGCTCGGCACATCCTTCCGGTTCGTGCTCTACCGGTTCTGGGTCTACGGACACCACCGCGCCGACGGTCTGACCACCCGAGAGTTTTCCGACGGGCAAAGACCGGCTCAGGTGTCAACTTCACGCCGTCCCAACGGCTCCGAACATGCGAAGGTGACACGCGGCGGATGAGAGGACTCGCGCAGCTACGGCCGTCCGAGCGCGCGATACGCCCAACCAGCGGCCCGCCATGCGCCGGGGTCGAGACAGTTGCGGCCGTCGAGGATCGTCTTGGTGCCGACGAGATCGCCGAATGCAGCGGGATCGAGGTCGCGATATTCCCTCCACTCGGTCAGTAGGAGCACCGCGTCCGCATCCACTGCTGCTTCCGCGGGGGAGGCGACGTATTTGATGTGGGGATATCGGCGTCGCGCCGTTTCGACAGCCTGGGGGTCGGTAGCAAGAACGGTCGCCCCCGATTCGATCAGCCGGAGCGCGACGTCAAGGGCGGGCGAATCACGAACGTCGTCAGAATCGGGCTTAAACGAGAGTCCGAGAACGGCAATGCGCCTGCCGACGAGCGACCCACCGACCACTTCCTTGGCCAGGTCAACCATGCGTTCACGGCGACGGGTGTTGATCTGATCCACCTCCCTGAGAAAGGTGAGCGCCTGATCGACGCCAAGTTCCTTGGCCCTGGCCATGAATCCGCGAATATCCTTGGGAAGGCATCCGCCCCCGAAACCGAGTCCGGCATTGAGAAATCGGCGACCGATGCGAACGTCGTAACCAATGGCGTCGGCAAGCTGGGTCACGTCGGCCCCGGTAGCCTCCGCGACCTCGGCCATTGCGTTGATGAACGAGATCTTGGTGGCCAAAAAGGCGTTGGCAGCGACCTTCACCAGTTCTGCGGTGGCGAAGTCGGTGACAACCTTCGGTGTTCCGCCGGCCAGAGCGCGGGTGTAAACCGTGTCGAGCATGGACTCACCCCGATGGTCACTCGCGGCGAGCCCGTAGACGAGTCGATCAGGCGCAAGAGTGTCCTTTATGGCGAAGCCCTCACGAAGGAACTCCGGGTTCCAAGCCAGTGACGCGCCCGATCCATGCGAGTTCACAATGTCGGAGAGTTGCCGCGCGGTTCCCACGGGTACCGTTGACTTGCCGACAACGAGGTCTCCCGATGCCAAATGGGGCAAGAGAGAATCGACGGCCGCCATCACAAACTGGAGGTCTGCCGCGTCGCTGCCGGCTAACTGGGGGGTGCCAACCGCGATGAAATGGACCTCGGATCCGCGCACATCCGAGACGTCTGTGCTGAATCGCAGCCGCCCAGTGGCCACCGACCGCGACAGAAGCTCCGGAAGGCCCGGCTCGTAGAACGGCGGTGTGGCGGCCGCGAGAAGGGCGATCTTCTCTGGATCGACATCGATACCTACCACCTCGTGGCCCAACTCGGTCAAGCACGCAGAGTGGACAGCGCCAAGATAGCCGCAACCGATCACAGATATTTTCATAATTTCCTTGGGGTAGGTGCGAAGAACGAGCCTGAACTAGCGCTGGCCCCAGGCGGTCGTCTCGTCCTGGTCACGGGGAGTCGACGTGCGCGAAGCCTCGGCCTGACGTCGGGCCGCGATCGGGTTGAGGCTCTTTTCCATGAGGTCATGGAGAGCGGCCTGTACGAGGTCGGCGCCCGGCACATCACGCAACACCACGGGCCGGTCGAGCCCGGTGTTGAT
>JACMOZ010000318.1 GCA_014377785.1 Aeromicrobium sp. | reverse complement strand
CGTATCCGGCGCCAAACCAGTTCTCGACCGAATGACTGACGGCGACCTGATAGCCGCGGGCGTCTGGGACGACGCGGTCGAGGCTCTGGCCACTGCCCTCACCAGCTATGTCACGTTGCTGTCACCAGAACTCATCGTCGTTGGTGGTGGACTGTCCGCTGCCGGCGATTTGTTGCTCGCGCCGCTGCGCGTGGCCGTGGAACGAAGACTCGTCTGGCAGCAGCCGCCGCGCATCGTGCAGGCTGCACTCGGCGACAACGCTGCATGTCTCGGCGCGGCGATACTGGCCTCCGAATCACGGCGTGCGGCGGCTAGTGCGGCAAGCAGATCGAAGATCCGATCATGACGCTGGCCATGACGGGTGAAATCGTAAAACAGGTTGTTGCAACAAAGCGGGCTGTCTTCGCGTTCAACGTGATCACCCTTGAGCACGCTGAAGCTGTAATAGCAGGCGCCGAGCGTGCCGACTCCGACGTGCTGCTTCAGGTGAGCGAGCGGGCAATCGGATTTCATCAGGGCAAGCTCGCACCGCTGCTGAGAGCCTGTGCGAGCCTGGCAGGTCAGGCGTGCGTTCGCGTGGCACTGCACCTCGACCACTTTCAGGATGTCGCTCTCGCCGAGCAGGGGATCCAAGCCGGGAAAGAGCTCGGTGTGAGCTCGATCATGCTGGACTTCGCCCGGTATCCTCACTCCGAAAACGTGCGGCTAACCCGAGAACTCTCCATGCGGGCGCAGGCGGAGGGTCTATGGGTCGAGGCCGAATTAGGCGAAATCGGTGGCAAGGATGGCGCCCATGCCCCCGGGGTCCGCACCGACCCAAGCGAGGCCAGCGACTTTGTCTCACAAACCGGAATCGATGCGTTGGCCGTCGCAGTCGGAAGCTCGCATGCAATGACCTCCAAGGACGCAGAGCTCGATCTCAGTCTGATCAGGCAACTTGCCGCTGCTGTCCCTGTCCCGCTCGTCCTGCATGGCTCGTCCGGCGTTTCTGATGCGATGATTCGCGCGGCAATTGTGGCCGGCATCCGAAAGGTAAACGTCGGGACGGCGCTGAACATCGCCTTCACCAAAGCGATTCGGGGGTTCCTGGCCAACAACCCGGAAATATCGGATCCCCGAACCTACCTGCGCGAAGGTCGTGAAGCGATCTCGCAAACGGTTGTTGATCTCTGCGGAATTGTCGGCACCCTTCCTCTTGCGCTAATACCCGCACCGCCGATCATCGCTGGCGGGCCGAACGGCTCCGGCTCTTCGGATGACCGCACCGAAAGCACAACACTTCGCACGTTCGATCGAAGCGATATTGCGAAACCGCAACGAGGAGCATGATGACTGATTACTTGTGGGACACCATCCGCCAACACAAGGCCGGGAATGCCGTCGGAATCTATTCCGTCTGCTCAGCGCATCCAGTCGTGCTGGAAGCGGCGATCCGCCAGGCGGCCGCTGACGGGACGTATGTGCTCATCGAAGCCACTTCAAACCAGGTCGACCAGTTCGGTGGATACACCGGAATGCGACCAAACGACTTCCGCGACCTCGTGTTGGGTATCGCAGACGAACTCGGCTTTCCCCGCGACCGAGTCGTCCTGGGCGGTGACCATCTGGGTCCCAACCGTTGGCAGACGCAGCCGTCGGCAGAGGCGATGGCAAACGCCGAGGTGCTCGTCGCCACATACGTCGAAGCCGGATACACGAAGATCCACATTGACTGCAGCATGTCCTGCGCTGACGACCCCATGCCGGCCGGCGATGATCTGGTAGCGACGCGAACGGCACGCCTGATGCGCGTGGCGGAGGATGCGGCCGAGCGAGCGGGTCTCATGGGCAGGATTTTGTATGTCATCGGAACCGAAGTACCGGTCCCCGGCGGCGCCCACGAAACGCTGTCACAACTGACACCAAGCTCGCCGAAAGCGGCCCGCGCCACACTGGAACGGCACCGAGTCGCGTTCGCTAAATATGGCCTTGCCAGCGTATGGCCGCGAATCATCGCGCTCGTAGTGCAGCCCGGCGTGGAATTCGATCACCTACAAGTGATCGACTACCACCACGAGGACACGGCCGAACTCCGAAACGTCCTCGACGATG
>JACMOZ010000317.1 GCA_014377785.1 Aeromicrobium sp. | reverse complement strand
GGTGGCTACGGCGTTCGCCGCTGGAAACAATTCTGAGCCCGCCGCGCGGGCCGTCGTTCGTGAGGCGACTGGGCCGGGGCCAATCGCCGCGACAGCTTTGTGTCGCTGTTTCCCGATCGCGATGGTGTTGCTGTTCTCCAGGTGCGGGGACGGGCGGAACAAATGCTCGCCGTCTTCAACGCCCTCAAGAAATCTGCTTCGGCGTTGCTGGCAGACGGCGACCCTCGCACCAAGGGTCAGATCATGACCGACATTCTCGTGCGTAGGGTGACGGGACTCGAGATGGCTTCCGGCGTCGGGGTCGAAATCGGGCTCGTCATGACGGTCGGGAGCATCATGCACACCGACGAGATGCCGGCGATTCTTGCCGGCTATGGTCCGATCACGCCCGAGCTTGCGCATGACCTCATCAGCGAGGCCGACAAGAGCTGGATTCGGCGCCTCTTCGTCGACCCGGTCGACGGTCACCTCGTCGATCAGGACAGTCGCCGCCGCCTCTTCGACCGACCGCTCGCACATTTCATAATCACCACGCAGACGCCCACGGGCCACAACTACCGATCAACACCGTCGCCGGTGATTCCCGGCAACAGGCGCCCACCTGGCCGACTGCGCCAATAAGAGCTGCGCCAATTAAAGATGTGCCATTCAAATTCAACGTGGCCAGTTCTTCTCCACCAATCGATTGGCCTCATCAAGAGACAGTCCCTGACGCCTGGCGGCCTGGGCGTAGGTTTGCGCTGCCGCGTTCACATCGGATTTCCCGAGTTTCGTACTCGCGATGAAGGTTCCCTTGCGGCCATGGGTTTCGATGACACCGTCGGTCTCCAACTCGCGGTAGGCCCGCGCCACCGTGTTGTTGGCAAGCCCGAGATCGGCCGCGAGTCGCCGCACGGTCGGAAGTTTGTGCCCGGGCGCGAATTCGCCCTTGGTCGCGCCTTCGGCGATCTGTCGGCGCACCTGTTCGAATGGCGGCTCGGCACTCGACACATCAACGCTGAACTCACTCATACGGCCATTCTGCCCTGAGCCTGCGTCGGAAGGTGTCCCCGGCGGACCGTAGTCTTGGCCCACAATGACTTTCCCGTTTCCCGTGCCTTCATCCACGCGCTTGCCGGGCAACCGGCCAACGCCCGAAACGCTGTTACAAGGGCTGAACCCGGCCCAGCGCGAAGCGGTCGGCCACGAAGGCGGACCGCTGCTGGTGGTTGCCGGCGCCGGCTCGGGCAAGACGCGTGTGCTTACCCGTCGGATCGCCTGGCTCATCGCCGCCCAAAACGCGCATCCGGGTTCGATTCTGGCGATCACATTCACCAACAAGGCCGCCGCTCAAATGCGCGAACGCGTCGCCGAACTTGTCGGGCCGCGCGCCAAACTCATGTGGGTTTCGACGTTCCACTCGGCGTGCGTGCGCATCTTGCGCAAAGACGCATCGAAGTTCGGCTACACCTCATCGTTCTCGATCTATGACTCCGCGGACTCCAAACGGCTGATGACCCTCGTATGCCGTGAAATGGAACTGGATCCCAAGCGCTTCGCTCCGCGCGCGATCCTCAACTGGGTATCCAATGCCAAAAATGAGCTCCTCGACCACGAAGCGGCCGGCGGCCGGGCCGGAAACGAGACCGAAAGGGTCTACGCCGAGGCCTATGGTCTCTACCAGCGCCGGCTGACAGCTGCGAATGCGATGGACTTCGACGATCTGATCATGAACACAGTCCATTTGTTCCGTGCCTTCCCCGAAGTCCGCGAGCTCTATCGCCGACGCTTCCGCCACGTGCTTGTCGACGAATACCAGGACACCAACCACGCACAATATGCGCTGATCCGTGAACTGTGCGATGAGCCCGATTCGGACCTCCTTGTGGTCGGCGACTCCGATCAGTCGATTTATGCGTTTCGCGGCGCCAACATCCGCAACATTCTTGAATTCGAAATCGATTTCCCCAATGCCAAGACCGTCATGCTCGAGCAAAACTACCGCTCGACCCAGACCATCTTGTCCGCGGCCAACGCCGTCATCTCCAAAAACGAGGGCCGCAAGGACAAGAAACTCTGGTCGCAGGAGGGCGACGGCGAACCAGTCGTTGGTTATGTCGCCGATGACGAACGTGATGAGGCTCAGTTCGTCGCCGATGAGATCGACAAGCTCGGCGAAGACGACGGCATCAAGTCCAGCGACGTAGCGATCTTCTATCGCACCAACGCTCAGAGCCGCGTCTTCGAAGAAGTCTTCATCCGGGTAGGACTGCCCTACAAAGTCGTCGGTGGCGTTCGGTTCTACGAACGCAAGGAGATCAAGGACGCCCTTGCTTATGTACGGGCGCTGGTCAATCCCAAGGATGCGGTCTCCCTGCGCCGCATCATCAACGTACCCAAACGCGGTATCGGCGACCGGGCCGAGGCCGCGATCGACTCCCTCTCGATGCGTCACAACATCAGTTTTTGGGAGGCCCTGACCCGGGCCGATGAGGCGGATGAACTCGCCACCAGGTCGCGGGGGGCGATCAATGGTTTTGTCGAGATCATGACCGACCTCCAGACGATGGCCGCATCCGGTGACGCCGCTGACGCCGTCATGGAAGCAGCCCTCACCCGCAGCGGCTATCTCGCCGAACTCGAAAGCAGCACCGACCCCCAAGACGAGACCCGCGTCGAAAACCTCGCCGAACTCGTCGCCGTCGCACGCGAATTCGTCGTTGACGCCGGCACTGTTGATGAGGCCGAGGACGCTGCGGAAGAAGCAGGCGATGCCGTGTTTGTCGACGAGCCGGCCTTCGAACCCGGTTCGCTCGCCGCCTTCCTCGAACGCGTCGCGCTGGTCGCCGACGCCGACTCGATCCCCGATGGCGGCGACGGCGTCGTCACCCTCATGACACTGCATACGGCCAAGGGGCTCGAGTTCCCGGTGGTGTTCCTCACCGGCATGGAAGACGGCCTTTTCCCGCACTCGCGCGCGCTGGCCGATCCCAAGGAGTTGGAAGAGGAACGCCGGCTCGCCTATGTCGGCGTGACCCGTGCACGGTCCCGTCTCTATGTCACGCGGGCAACAGTCCGATCGGCGTGGGGCGCGCCCACGCACAATCCGCCGTCGAGGTTCCTCGATGAGATCCCGGAAAAGCTGCTTGACTGGCGGCGGACCGGTATGTCGTTTACGCCGTCGTTCACCACGAGACAAGCCCCGCAGACGTTCAAGACGTCAACCGTCGCGGCCAGGTCGAAACGCTCACGCGGCGTCATTGCCCTGGCGCCGGGCGACCGCGTCACCCATGACAGTTTCGGCATGGGCACCGTCGTCACCGTCGACGGGGAAGGCGAGAAGTCCGTTGCGTCGGTCGACTTCGGTTCCGGAGGGGTCAAGCGACTCCTGCTCCGGTATGCGCCGCTGGAAAAGCTCTAATCAGGAACGAAACGTATCCGTGGGCCGGGCAAAGCCCGGCAGCCGGGCAGCGGCGAAGCCGCGAGTGAGCGCGACGGAGGAGCGCGGCCCGGGTATTACGGCTGGACTGAGTGCTGGGGAAGCGCTATCGCCGGGTCCACGGCGGGCCCACCGCCAGGGTGAACCTCCAGGTGCAGATGCGGCCCAGTCACATTGCCGGTCGAACCCGTGTAGCCGATGGTCTGACCGGGGCCGACCTTGTCGCCGGCATTGACCACTATGCGGCTCTGGTGGGCATACCAGATGTCGGTGCCGTCGGGAAGCGTGATGACGGTGCGGTTGCCGTAGGCGCCTTCATAGCCCGCGGACTTCACGATGCCACCGGAAACCGAAACGATGGTCGTGCCCGAAGGTCCGGCGAAGTCCAGACCGGTATGGAACGTCGACCACAACGAACTGCGCTGGCCGAACCGTCCCGTCAGCTGATAACCGGTAACGGGGAGAACCCATTGGTTGAGTTTGCGTTTGTCTTCGTTGACTTTGAGTTTGTCGGCGACCTTCTGGATCTTGGAAGCATCTTCAGCCAGCGCTGCGTCGCGCTGCTTGACCTGCGCATTGGCCTGCTTTTCCATAGCATTGCGGTCGAAGTTGCGGCTTATCTCGACGTTGGCGTCGCCGCCATCAGCGCCGGTGTAGTTGGCCGAAATAGTCTGATAATTTGCGGCGAGATTGCTCGAGTCCGAACGTGACGAGAAGGCCACCGAACCGACACCAGCCAGGACCAAGACGAGAGCGCCGGCAATGGCTGGGCTGGGAAGAAGTCTGCGTTTCGTGGGTCGCTGTCGGTTTGCTACCCGTTTGCCGGTCGCCCTGGTGGAGGTCTGCTGGCTCACGTCTAGCCGGCGTTTTGGCGCAGATGATCTCACGCGTTGTGACCTCCGGTTTGTCTGACAGGACTTTTCGACTCTATAGGACGATTCGGGTCAAACGAAACCGTATTCCACAAGTAAGCGCATCAACCTGCCATCTTTCGCCTAGATGTGGGTTAATTTGTGAGGACCCTCACGCCTGTTTAGTGACCCGTGCCACAATCAAAGACATGGCCGGACGACGCATAGTGGTGGCAAAACCAGGACTCGATGGTCATGATCGTGGAGCCAAAATTGTTGCCCGCGCGTTGCGCGACGCCGGTCATGAGGTCATTTACACCGGCCTGCACCAGACTCCCGAACAAATCGTCCAGACGGCGATTGCCGAAGACGCCGACGCAATTGGCCTGTCCGTGCTCTCGGGAGCGCATATGACACTGTTCAGATCGCTGTCGGTCCTTCTTCATGAGCGGGACGCTGATGACATCGTGCTGTTCGGTGGTGGAATCATCCCTGACGAGGACTTGCCGGCACTTGCCGAACTCGGTGTCGCCAAGATTTTCACTCCCGGTGCGACGACCACCGAGATTGCCGAATGGGTTGAGCAATCCGTCCCCGATACATCTTCCGCCTAAACGTTTTCACCGATGAAGGCCGTGACCTTGTCGGCAATCACTTCGGGGTGGGTACGAATGACCCAGTGGCCGGCGACGATGTCGATCCGTCGCACCACGGGGGCGAAATCGGCCACAGTGGCATAGACCGCCGGCGTCAAAAAGTCATCTCTGGTAGGCACTATGAGCTGGACCGGCACGTTGGTGGTGCCATGAGTGAACTCAAGCCCGTTGGTCCGATAGAGATTGATGCAGTTCGCGCCGTCCTCGGCGAAGGTGTCCGCCCAATGAACCGACCCCTCCAGGTGCTGCTTGCGGGTAAGCGACTTACGGATACTGTCGCCGAAACGTCGGAAGGCCAGTTCGGGCAGGAACGGCAATTGAAACAATGCGATGTACCAGGACCGGGCGAGCTGTCTGCCGACCTTTCCGAATTCACGCTTGCGCAGACCCGCAGACACGAAATGACCGAAGAGGTCGAGTCCTGGGCCGCTGATCGAGGTGTATGACGCGATGCGACCGGTGAGACGAGCATCGGCGCCTTCGTGCATGACGGCGCTCCACAGCTGCACTGAGCCCCAGTCGTGACCGACGAGGTGAACCGGCCCGCCGTCGGGACGCATCCGCTCGATGACGGCGACGAGGTCGTCGATCAGCCGGGCCATGCGATAGCCCTTGCGGGTTTCGGGTGCCGAGGAGCCGCCGGCGCCGCGGACGTCATACGTGACGACGTGAAAATGGGGCTCGAGAAATGGGATGACGAGGTCCCACACGCCCTGGCTGTCGGGGAAGCCGTGAACGAGGATGACAGTTGGGCCATCGAGGTGGCCGCTGCTGCGCACCAACAGATGGACCCCGGATGAGGCAACCATTTGCTCGGTCATGGCGGGTCCTTTCGGGAGTGTGACCAACCTAATGAGGCAGAATTTTCGACCAACAGATAGAGTCCAAAGGCCGTACGCAGCGTATCGGACGTCAACGAAGGACGGGCATCACCGTGGATTTGATGGAATACCAGGCGAAGGAACTTTTCGCCAAGCATGACGTATCAGTAACCCTGGGAATCGTCGCCAATACTCCTGACGAGGCGAAGGCCGCTGCAGAGCAGCTCGGCGTCGTCGTCGTCAAGGCTCAGGTCCAGGCCGGTGGTCGCGGTAAGGCCGGCGGCGTCAAGCTGGCCAAGACACCCGATGAAGCCAAGGCACATGCCGAAGCCATCCTGGGTATGGAGATCAAGGGCCTCACCGTCAACCGCGTGCTCATTGCGCCGGCCGCAGACATTGCCGAGGAGTATTACTTCGGTTATCTGCTTGATCGCTCCAACCGCAACTACCTCTGCATCGCTAGCGTCGAGGGTGGTGTGGAGATCGAAGAGGTCGCCAAGACCAACCCCGACGCCGTGCACAAGATCTCGATCGATCCGCTGACAGGCGTCGACGAAGCCAAGGCCCGTGAGATCGTCGCCGAAGCAGAGTTCCCCGAGGTCCTCGTTGAACAGGCCGTCGTTTTCGCACAACGACTGTGGGACGTTTTCGTCAAGGAAGACGCGACGCTCGTTGAGGTCAACCCACTCGCCCGTCTCGCCGACGACACGCTTGAAGCGCTCGACGGCAAGGTGTCTCTCGATGACAACGCCGAGTTCCGCCACGGTGACCATGCTGTCTTCGAGGACAAGGAAGCCGCCGATCCGCTCGAAGCCAAGGCCAAGGCCAAGGGCCTCAACTACGTCAAGCTCGACGGCGCCGTCGGTGTCATCGGTAATGGCGCCGGTCTCGTGATGTCGACTCTCGATGTCGTCGCCTACGCCGGCGAAGCCCACGGTGGCGTCAAACCGGCCAACTTCCTCGACATCGGTGGCGGAGCCTCGGCGCAAGTCATGGCTGACGGCCTCGACGTCATTCTCAATGACAGCCAGGTCAAGAGCGTGTTCGTCAACGTGTTCGGCGGCATCACGTCTTGTGACGCGGTTGCCAACGGCATCGTCGGCGCGCTCGAACTGCTCGGCGACAGCGCATCCAAGCCACTCGTTGTGCGCCTGGACGGCAACGCAGTTGAGGAGGGTCGCCGCATCCTCGCGGCTGCAAATCACCCCCTCGTGACCCTGGCCGAGACCATGGACGGCGGCGCTGACCGCGCTGCCGAACTGGCGAACAAGTAGCGACGGACGGTACAAAAATGTCGATTTTCCTCAACAAAGACTCCAAAGTCATAGTCCAGGGCATCACCGGCGGCGAGGGCACCAAGCACACCGCCCTCATGCTCAAGTCCGGTACAAATGTCGTGGGCGGCGTCAATGCGCGCAAGGCCGGGACGGTCGTCACCCACGCCAACACCGATGGGCAGAGCGTCGAACTCCCGGTGTTCGCGACCGTCAAGGAAGCGATCGAAAAGACCGGCGCCGACGTCTCGGTCGTCTTCGTTCCGCCGCCCTTCACTAAGGACGCCGTGATCGAAGCCATCGATGCCGGAATTGGCCTCCTCGTCATCATCACCGAGGGTGTGCCGGTGCAGGATACGGCCGAGTTCTGGGACTATGCGCAAGGCAAGAAGACCCGCATCATCGGTCCGAACTGCCCCGGCATCATCACTCCGGGCGAGGCGCTGGCCGGCATCACCCCGGCCACCATCAGTGGCAGCGGTCCGGTCGGACTCGTTTCCAAGTCGGGCACCCTGACCTATCAGATGATGTTCGAGTTGCGCGACCTTGGCTTCTCGACGGCCATCGGCATCGGCGGCGACCCGATCGTCGGAACCACCCACATCGATGCGCTTGAAGCGTTCGAAGCCGACCCAGACACCAAGGCGATCGTGATGATCGGCGAGATCGGCGGCGACGCCGAAGAGCGGGCCGCCGAATACATCAGGGCGCACGTGACCAAGCCGGTCGTCGGATATGTTGCCGGCTTCACCGCTCCCGAAGGCAAGACAATGGGCCACGCCGGCGCCATCGTCTCGGGCGGTTCGGGAACGGCGCAAGGCAAGAAGGAAGCACTCGAAGCAGCAGGCGTGAAGGTCGGCAAGACACCATCGGAAACGGCTGAACTCATGCGCGCCATCCTTAAGGGGCTCTAACCTCGAGCCACCAACTCGCTGAGCCGGACGTTTTGGCCCTGAATCCCAGGATTATGGGGCCAAAACGTCCGGCTCATTGTGTTGTGAGGACTGCCTGTGTTGTGAGGGCTACTACTACTTCATGTAGATGAGGCGCTGGCCCGCACGTGCGGCCAATTGCTCGAATTCACTGCGGCTGATGTCGTACTTGGTGGCAGAAGTAAAGGTCACTTGGGCGACGTCCTTGCCGCGCCGGATCAGTGCCATCCGGTAATAAATCTTGGCCTTTTTGTCAACCTGGAAACCGACTCGCCATACGTTGCCGGTGGTGGTCGCGGTTTTGATGGTTTTGCGTTGGTCGAGCGAGGCCGAGAGGTTGGCCTCGGGGCACTTCTCGACCTTGGCGGCGACCTTCGCCACGAAGTTCTTGGCGGATTTGGCGGAATCGAAACGTGCCGTCGTTTCGGCAACACCGAACTGCGGCGGCAACTCCGTCGCCTCGGGGATGAGGTAAACACGTGAACTCGCGTGGGCGACGCTCTCGCCGGTGAAGGCGGCGTTGCCGCACAACGTCGCGGCCGGGTTGGTCTTGCCGACCACCGGATCGGTGCCGGCCCACACCTTGTCGACCGAGGCGACGGGCGGCATGTCGACGATTCCCAGGAACGACGGTGCCAAGGTGGTCGCGGGCGGATCAGACCTGAGAACCTCGACGTTACTGGTGCAGGTGCCGCTGCTGGCGACGCACAAGCGGGCCACAGACTTGCTGAGGGTTCGGGCAAACTCATTGATGCTCGGTGCCCTGGTGGAATCGACCTCGTGGACCAAGGTGCTGGTGACGCTGCCCGAATGGCTGAAGCCGACGGTGAATGTACGTTCAGGGAACCGGTAGCTGCGCAGACGCAGGATCTGGAAATCGCCGAAAGGCCGCTTAACAGTATAGGCGGCGAGGAGTTGCACGCGTGGGTGTTCGCAGTCCGAATACCAGCCCACGATTCGCTTGTAAGCCTCAGTGGCGGCGGCGTCGCTGCGCGATACTTCGATCGCCTGGGCAACGCGTTCGTGGTCGAGAGCGCCCGTTTCGTAGGTGCGCACGAAAACCCGCAGCGGGTCGGCGTCGGCAAAACGTTTTGTCGGACACGTGGCATACGGCACAGCGTTGTTGACGTCTTCGTTGGTGTTGGCGATCTTCCAGGAGCGTGCGGGATTGAGCTTCTTAACCTGTGAAACGGTCAACAGATTGCCGGCGTCGAGCTTTTGCGCCATGAGGGCTTGGTCGGGACGTTCGGCGCCGATCTTTTCCCTCGACGGCAATTCCGCGCTCCGCGCGAGTGAATCGCCGTCGGTGATCGTGAATCCGCCGAGGACGATGAAGGCAAGGGCGGCGGCGACAAGGGCGACGGTGTTGCGGCGTCGACCGCGTCTGGCAAGCGTGCGTACGGCCGCAGCCGGCGGCAGGGGCAACTTCGTGGTGATCACACTGAGGTTGTGCATACGGCGTTCGATTTCGTCGATGCTCTGCCCAAGTTCTTGCTCGAGTGCCGCCAACGCGGTTGTGACGTTTTCGATGCCTTCCTCGGCGGCCAAACCGACTTCCCTCGAGGCCTCTTCCAGATCGATGTCGCCCAACGTCATCAGAGCAATGAGCCGCCGATCGTCGCCGCTCAGTCTGGCGAGGGCGTCGAGGAGGGCAGTATCGCTGTCATCTTCGCGTTTGCGCCGCAAGGGATGGGTGCCACGACTGAGACCGGTCAGTTTCCACGCCTCGTTGCGGACATAGCCGAGCGGGTTGCGCTGACGGATCTTGGGCCAGTCGCGCCAGGCGCGCCGATAAGCATCGACGGTTGATTCCTGGGCAACCTGGCGATTGCCGCAGACGGCATAAGTCACCTGCAGGACTTGCCCGGAGGTCGCCGAGTAGAAACTGTTGAACTCATCGACCCGAGTCATGTTCAGCCTCCTATGGTGAATCGGCGTGCCGTCGTGCAGCGGGCCAAGAATACAGGGAGGATGATCGCGATGACTCAGTCCAACGAACCGACCTACCTCCGCCCTGCTCTGCGGACCGCCCTTGTCTCAGCTTTCCTCGGACTCGTTCTGACCTGCGTGTTTGTGGGTCTGGTCTGGCTGAATGACCGTTCGGAGTCCTTCGTAGGCGTACTCAGCAGCGGCGGCCGGGCGTGGCTCGTCTCACACGGATCGGGCATCATCGTCGACAAAGTGGCGGTCAATGCCGTCCCCCTGGGTGCGGTTGCGTTGGCGGTCGGACTGGTCGTCTGGGTCGCCGGCAGGTGCCTTGACGAGCCGCTCGAGGAGATCGGGCCGTTCATCGTCGTCACCGCCGGGACCTATGGCACGATCGCCGCATTGTTGTCGGTGGCGACCAATAGCGATGGTGTGTCGACCAACATGGTGCGGAGCGCCATCGGCGCCGTGCTCGTCTCCGGTCTGGGCGCAGCCCTCGGCGTTGCGCGCAACAACGGCGGGCTCAAGGCTCTGTTGCTTACCTCCACGTGGTTCAGTGAAAAGACGAAAGTGCGCGCGATCATCGCGGCGGCGTGTGCAGGAATCTTGGCGTTGCTGGGCGCATCGCTTGCGCTCTTCGTCGTGATGTTCGTGCTCCATGTCGACCGGGCGAGCGACTTGTGGGCGGCGCTCGATCCGGGAGCGGCCGGCGGATTCGTGCTCGCCGCCGGTAGCGTGCTCGTCATTCCCAATCTCGTGCTGTGGACGGCCTCGGTGTTGCTCGGCCCCGGTTTCGCTCTCGGCACCAACACGTCGGTGGATCTGACCGGCGCTCATCTCGGCGCGGTGCCCGGACTGCCATTGTTGGCCGCCTTGCCAGGACCTGGCGAATTCCCCGGCTGGATCTTCACTCTTGGACTGTTGCCCCTTCTGGCCGGCGTCATCGCCGGCTGGCGGCTCAAAGTCTTTGGCGGGATCCTCCAACGGATCGGACTCGGCATTGTCGCCGGCGCCCTTGCTGGTCTCGCCTGCGGTGCCCTCATCGCCGTGTCCGGCGGGGCGCTCGGCCCGGGTCGCATGGCCGTGGCAGGACCTCCTCAAGTCATGCCAGCCCTTGTCGCCATAGGAGTTTTGGCATTGGGCGGGGCAATAGGGGGAGGACTCGGGCACTATCGTGTAGATCGTGCCCACAACAGCCCGACTGGTCGTCCTCGTCTCTGGCGCCGGTACAAATCTCCAAGCGTTGATTGACGCTACGGCCGATCCTTCCTACGGAGCGACCATCGTCGCAGTGGGCTCGGACCGTCCCGGCGTCGAAGGCCTGGCCCGCGCCGAGCGCCACGGCATCGAGACGTTTGTTCTGCCGACATCGGACTTCGCCGATCGCGCCGCGTGGGACATCGCCTTGACCGAAAAGGTCGCGCCCTTCGAGCCCGAACTTGTGGTCCTCGCCGGGTTCATGAAAATCACCGGACCGGCATTCCTGGCTGTGTTCGGCGGCCGCACCGTGAATACGCATCCCGCGTTGTTGCCGGCTTTCCCAGGTATGCACGGACCCCGCGACGCGCTCGCCTACGGGGTCAAGGTCACCGGGGCGACGCTGTTCGTTGTGGACGAGGGGGTCGATACCGGCCCCATTCTGGCCCAGGTGGCCGTCCCGGTCCTCGACGATGACGACGAGTCAACCCTGCACGAGCGGATCAAGGCCAGCGAACGCGCCATGCTGGTCGAATGGGTGGGGCAGAGCGTTCGAAATGAACAGCGCCGTTGATGAACAGTGTGCGCGCAATGAGCAAAATCGATTCGAAAACCGAGAAGTGCGATCCCCTGGAGAAAACACGTGACTGACAGCAAACGGACCATCAAACGGGCCCTCATCTCGGTTTATGACAAGACCGGCCTCGCCGATCTTGCCGCCGACCTTCATGCGGCCGGAGTCGCCATCGTGTCGACCGGTTCGACGGCCAAGACCATCGAAGCCGCGGGCGTGCCCGTCACCCCGGTCGAGGAGCTCACCGGTTTCCCCGAATGCCTCGACGGCCGGGTCAAGACGCTGCATCCGCGCGTTCACGCCGGCATCCTCGCCGACTCGCGCCTTGAGTCCCACGTCAAGCAACTGGCCGATCTTGGGATCGAACCCTTCGACCTCGTCGTCGTCAACCTCTATCCTTTCCTCGAGACTGTGGCGTCCGGCGCTACCCCGGACGAATGTGTCGAGCAGATCGACATTGGCGGACCGTCGATGGTGCGCGCCGCGGCCAAGAACAATCCGACTGTTTCCGTGGTGGTGTCGCCGGCGCGTTATGACGAGGTGCGGGCTGCCGCTGCTTCAGGCGGTTTCACCTTCGATCAGCGCAAACGGCTCGCTGCCGAAGCGTTCGCCCATACCGCGTCCTACGACGTTGCCGTGGCCTCTTGGTTTGCGGGCACGTATGTCTCCGGCGCTGAATCGTCTGAGTCCGGCGACTGGCCCGAGTTCGCCGGCGCGACCTGGGAAAAGCGCGCCGTGCTGCGTTATGGCGAAAACCCGCACCAACCGGCCGCCCTCTACAAGCACTGGCGCGGAGGACTCGCCGACGCCGAACAACTGCATGGCAAAGAAATGTCCTATAACAACTATGTCGACACCGACGCCGCACGCCGGGCCGCGTATGACTTCGCCGACCCGGCCGTGGCGATTATCAAACACGCCAACCCCTGCGGTATCGCGATCGGTCATGACATTGCCCAAGCCCACGCCCGCGCCCACGCTTGCGACCCGGTGTCAGCCTTCGGCGGCGTAATTGCGTCCAACCGCGCCGTCAGCGTCGCGATGGCCAAACAAATCGCCGAAGTGTTCACCGAGGTCGTCGTCGCACCCGAATACGAGACCGGTGCCGTCGACATCCTCGCCGCCAAGAAGAACATTCGCATCCTTCGTTGCCCCGAGGACAAGAACGCCGATCAGATCGAGTTCCGGCGCATCAGCGGTGGCGTGTTGATGCAGCGCATCGACCGTGTGGACGCGCCCGGCGACGACCCGAATTCCTGGACATTGGTGTCAGGCGAAGCCGCCGACCACGTCACGTTCGCCGATCTGCACTTCGCCTGGACGGCTGCCCGTGCGGTGAAGTCCAATGCGATCCTGCTGGCCAAAGATGGGGCTTCGGTCGGCGTCGGGATGGGTCAGGTCAACCGGGTCGACTCATGCAAGCTTGCCGTCGAGCGGGCCGGCGACGATCGCTCCCAGGGCGCTGTCGCCGCCTCGGATGCGTTCTTCCCGTTCGCGGACGGACTCGAAGTTCTCATAGCTTCGGGTGTCAAAGCCGTCGTTCAGCCCGGAGGTTCGGTACGTGATGACGAGGTGATCGAGGCCGCCAAGGCCGGCGGCATCACTATGTACTTCACCGGCACCCGTCACTTCTTTCATTAATGGAGTTTCCATTGACGGAAGAATCGACCTGATGCCCGCGTGAACGCAGGAATCGACCTGAGGGTCGGTATGCGGACGTCGGGTCGATTCCTTGCCGGGGCGGCATCGCCACTGGGTTGCTAACCGACGGTTTGTCCGAGGCCGTCGAGCACAACGGCTCCGGGCAACAGCGGCAAGGCGGCGCCCGGGAGCACAAGTTTGGAGCGGCGCAATCCGCTTCCGACGATCACCCATTTGTGCTCGGCAACGGCCCGGTCGATGAGAATCGGCCAGTCGGTCGGGAGTCCGACAGGGGTGATGCCCCCATACTCCATTGCCGTTTCGCCGACTGCCCACTCTTGCGGAGCGAACGATGCTTTGCGTGCGCCGATGTGTTTGCGGACGATGCCATTGACATCGGCGCGGGTGCTCGACAAGATGACGCAGGCTGCCGGCCGGAGGTCGCCGCCACGTTTGCCCAAAACGATGACGCAATTGGCCGAATCGTCCGGATCCAGTCCGTGGGCTGCGGTCAGAGCGGCGGTGTCGGCGAGTTCGGGGTCGATCTCGGCGACAAAAGCCTGATCGCTGATAGGACCAAGGAGCGCCGCAAATACGGGTGGTGCGAGCAGTTCGGGCCGCTCGCGAGCGGGTTGCAAGCCGAGGCTTCCGAGTTGAGGCGTCATATTGCCATTAGCCTTCTGTATCTGCGCGGGGGTAAAGGACTGCTTACGGGGCTTGATCGAATCCTAGGCGTCGCGCCGGTTGGGGATGAGTGTGGCTGTGAAACACTCAATGCCGTGACGGCAAAGATCCTCGACGGCAAGGCGGCTGCGTCCGCAATCAAGGCCGAACTCCGTGAGCGGGTGACGGCCCTTCGCGAACGCGGCATCACGCCTGGCCTCGGCACGATCCTCGTTGGCAGTGATCCCGGCAGCCAGTGGTACGTCGCCGGCAAGCACCGCGACTGTGCCGAAGTCGGCATCGAATCCCTGCGTATCGACTTGCCCGAAACGGCGAGCCAGGCCGAGGTCGAAGCCGCCGTCGACAAACTCAACGAAGATCCGACGTGCACCGGCTACATCGTGCAATTGCCGTTGCCCAAGGGGCTCGACGACAACGCGGTGATTGGCCGGATCGACCCGGCCAAGGACGCCGACGGGCTCCATCCGACCAACCTCGGCTGGCTGGTCCTCGGCAAGGAAGCACCGTTGCCGTGCACCCCGAACGGCATCATCGAGTTGCTCCACCGCAACGACATACCTATCGCAGGTCAACACGTCGTCATTGTCGGCCGCGGCATCACCGTGGGCCGACCGATGGGCCTGTTGCTCACCCGCCGGAGCGAAAACGCCACCGTCACGCTGTGTCATACGGGCACAAGGGATCTGGCTGCCGAAGTGCGCCGCGCCGATATTGTCATCGCAGCGGCCGGCGTACCCGGCATCATTACGGCAGAGATGGTCAAGCCCGGAGCGGTCTTGCTCGATGTCGGTGTCAGTCGCAACGAAAACGGCATCGTCGGCGACGTGGACCCGGCGGCGTATGAGGTTGCTGGCTGGATTTCACCCAATCCCGGCGGAGTCGGGCCGATGACCCGCGCACTGTTATTGGCCAATGTCGTCGATACCGCCGAGCGCCTGGCGCAGTAGTGTTCCCGATCAGCCGTGGCTCGCAGCTCTATCTGGTGCAGCTGGTCGTCGTCGCGGCAGGACTCGTGCTCGTCCTGTTCGGCCTATGGCGCACCGGCCTCGACGTAATCGGCGGGGCCTTCGTTTTCGGCGCCCTCGCACGCGCGATCGTGCCGGTCGAGCATGAGGGAATGCTGCACGTCCGGGGCAAACCCTTCGACATCTTCTGGATGGCAACACTGGGCGTCGCGCTCATCGCGCTCGCCATCGTCGTCCCGCCCCCGCCCACCTAACTCCCCAAGATTTGGCCGCTGAGGCACCTCTGAAACGCAGAAATGGCCGATTCCACGTGCAGAATCGGCCAAATCTTGGGGCGGGGCGGAGACTCAGATCAGGCCGAGACCCTTGACGGCGTCACGTTCTTCGGCGAGTTCCTTTGTGCTGGCGTCGATGCGGGCACGGGAGAAGTCGTTGATCTCAAGACCCTGGACGATTTCGTAGTTGCCGTCTTTGGTCGTGACGGGGAACGACGAGATGAGTCCCTCGGGGACGTCATACGAACCGTCGGAGGCAACAGCCATCGACAACCAACTGCCTTCGGTCGAACCCTTGAGCCAGTCGCGGGCGTGGTCGACTGTCGCCGACGCTGCGGAGGCCGCCGAGGACGCGCCGCGCGCTTCGATGATGGCCGCGCCGCGCTGCTGCACCGTAGGGATGAAATCGCTCTCGAGCCAGGCCTGATCGACGAGTTCGGAAATGGGCTTACCGGCCGCAGTGGCATGGAAGACGTCGGGATACTGGGTGGCCGAGTGGTTGCCCCAAATGGTGAGACGTTCGATCTCGGTGGTGGACTTGCCGGTCTTGGCCGCCAACTGCGCGAGGGCGCGGTTG
>JACMOZ010000316.1 GCA_014377785.1 Aeromicrobium sp. | reverse complement strand
CGCGGAGGAGCGCGGGTTGGATGATGCGGAGGTGCTGCGCGCGGGAATGGACGAGAAGTCGGCACAATTCGTCGATCTCGGCCGATCAGTCTACGTCGAGACCCCCTAACCCACCGCCGAGCGCGAGCTACTTGTCGATGTCTCCGACGACGAAGAACATCGACCCCAGGATGGCCACCATGTCTGCAACCACGTGACCCTTGAGGATCTCGGGCAGCACGGCAACATTGTTGAATGACGCCGATCGCAGTTTGAGCCGCCAAGGGGTTTTCTCGCCCCTCGACACCAAGTAATAGCCGTTGAGGCCGAGCGGATTTTCGGTCCAGACATACGTCGATCCCTCGGGTGCCTTGAGGATCTTGGGCAGCCGTACGTTGATCGGCCCTTGTTCCATGGCGTTGATCCGCATCAGGCAGGCGTCGGCGAGGTCGAGTGAAACCTTGGCTTGTTCGAGCATGACCGCGAAGCGTGAATAGCAATCGCCGTCGGTTTTGACGGGAACGCGAAGCACATCGGATAGTTCGTCGTAGGCGAGGTAGGGCTCGTCTCGGCGCAGATCGAAGTCGACACCTGAGCCGCGCGCGATCGGGCCAGAGACCCCATAAGCGCGCACGAGTTCGGGCGACAACGTCCCGACACCTTTGGTGCGGGCGAGAAAGATCTCGTTGCCGAAAATGAGGTCTTCGATTTGCGGGAGCCTCTCGCGTACTGCCCTGATCGCGGCCGAAGCGCGGCCCGTCCAGCCGGCCGGCATGTCTTCTTTGAGTCCGCCGACCCGGTTGAACATGTAGTGCATGCGGCCGCCGGAGAGTTCCTCCATCACTTCCTGAATCGTTTCGCGTTCGCGGAAGGCATAGAAGATCGGCGTGATCGCACCGAGTTCGAGCGGGTATGAGCCGAGGAACATGAGGTGGTTCAGAACCCGGTTAAGCTCGGCCAAAAGCATCCGGACCCAGGTCGCGCGTTCGGGGACCTCCATACCGAGCATGTCCTCCACCGCGAGGACGACGCCGAGTTCGGAGGAGAAGGCGCTGAGCCAGTCATGCCTGTTGGCGAGCACTATAATTTGCCGGTAGTCGCGCACCTCGAAGAGTTTTTCGACCCCGCGGTGCATGTAGCCGATGATCGGTTCGCACTCGACTATGCGCTCGCCGTCGAGAGTCAGCCGCAATCGCAGGACGCCGTGCGTTGCGGGGTGTTGGGGGCCGACGTTGAGGACCATGTCGGTCGTTGCGAAACCGGTGCCGAGGCCGTAGGTAACCTCCGTCATTTGCCGCGGCCCGGAGGGATTCGGAGGCGCCTCCGGCCCCCGAATTTGCGCCTGGTCACACGCCTGACACTGGCAATGAAACCGACAACTGTGCGTCTTTCGAGACGGCGCAGGCGGGCATCGAGGTCGTTGATCTCGACATCCTGAGCACTGATCTTGTTCTTCGTCGCCTGATCCGCAAGGTGGAAGGCTGTTGCAGGATCACGGCGGGCCGGATGCGGGTAGGGGTGTTTGTAAGCCTGCTTGTGCAGTTGACCGTCGAAGATGATGCCGTCGCGGAGCCACCGCAACCGGGTCGCCACCTCGGTGCCGTCACCGCTCACGAGCGTCTTGACCACGGGCGGGAATGTCGTCGCGGCGACCTGGGCATCGAAGGAGGGATTGGCCTTGCCGTCTTGCCAGATGTGGTCGAGACCATTGCGTTCGAGGAACGCCAGATAACGCGCGAACCGGTCGGGCATCGCCGTGTTGAAGGCTGAAAAGTCGACATTGTCATAGAGCTCGGCGGCCTGGATGTCCTCGGTGAATTCGGCGACGATCCGGTGCGGCATCTGGTGATAGGCAGCGAGCTCGAGGGTGCGGGAGTCGTGGGCCAGCAACATAGCCGGGGTGTGGGCGAGCAGCGCGGCGACATTGCCGTGGAACCGAGTGCCATACGCGAAATCCTGAGTGGCGAGGAAGTCATACCAGGTCCAGGTGTCGAGGAAGAGCCGATAACGGTCGGATTGATAAAGCGGATGACTCATGTGGGTGGGCGTTAGCTCATCGTCGACATGCGGGAATGGCACTCCCCACAGCAGCAGCCGAAGGTCGTTGGCATCCTGGCCGATGTAGGTGAGGTTGGGGTGGCGGGCGGCCTGAGTAGTGGAGAAAGCGCCGATGCCGGGCACTTCGGGCGTCAGGTTAAGTGCCAGGTGGCTGTCGGCGGTAATGGTTTCGACGCGCTTGCGAATTGTCAGGCCTGGGCCGCGCAAAAACAGCGAGGGGCAGCCGATGATGTCGACCGAGGATTCGGGGAAGCCGAGCTCGGTGAGGTATTTCTGCGTGAATTCGCCGCGCACGCCGATCGAGGCCGAACGGTCGAGGACCGCGCCGACGAAGGCCTTGACGGTGTTATTCATACCCGACAACCCCTCGGTGCTCATGGCAACCCCGGCCTGAGCACCGACGCCTATCACGGTGACGGGGACTGTCAGGTCCTTGACGAGTTCGGTGAGCTTGACCAGGCGCTTGGCGAACTCGGGCCGGAATGCGTTGGCCAACGGTATGACGAAAGAGTCAAATTGTTCGTTGATTCTCTCGGCGTCACCGGGTTCGGGAAATTCGCGTTCGGACAGCGTGCCATTGGAGACGATCTCGGTGTCGGGCGTTGCCAAGGCCTTCCAGATCGCATGTTGGAACAAATAATTGCCCGAATTGCTGTTGAAAACGTCTTGAGTCAACGTAGATTCGGCAACGACCGGGGTGAACGGGTCCTTGCCCGATCGCAACAAGATCCGCCTCATGTGATCAGGCTACCGGTCGGCTATCCACGCTGATCCACCAGAAGTTGCCCCACCCGCCAGGTGCCAGTAACTCCGCGGACAGGGCGGCGTCGGACAGCGCGCGCACATAGGCGCCCGGATCGATTCGAGCGAGCTCAAGCCGAGGGCGGGTGCCGGTGACCCCGAGGACCTTCAATGCGTCCACTTGCCGCGTCAATGTGGCGCCGGTCAATTGGACGAGGGAATCGACGGCGACGTGGGCAGTGACATCACGGTTGCCGTCGGGGATCACATCGGTTTCATGGCCCTGCCGGTATGAGCGCAGCGAGCCCAACACGGGTCGGTCGGCAGCCGTATGCCCGTAGTCGATGGCGAGGGCAATGCCGTCAACCCGCCTCACGGCATCGGCCCAGGCCTCGTCACGGCTCGATCCGATCTCGGCGCGCTCGCCCGGGCCGGTCAACGGCCACCACCTGTCCAGCCACGGGTCGTCGCACTTTTTACCCAGCGATTCAGCACCCGATGTGGGGTCGACGAGGACATAGCGGACGACACCGTCGGCACCGGATTCGACGACATCACAGGGAATGTTGTCGAGCCATTCGTTGGCGATGAGAAGTCCGTCGATGTGCTCGGGGAGTTCGTGTTGCCAGCCGATGTCAGCGGGCAGATCGCCGGGCCGGTCGACCATCTCAATGCCGGTCAGCCCGAGGGCGCCGCTGGACAAACGGTGAAGTTCAGTCAGCAACTCGCCCCGCCCCGCGCCGAGGTCGACGACCTGGGCGAAGCCTTCGGCCTGGACCATCCGCCAGATCGCCGCGGCGAAAAGTCCCGAAGAGTTGGTGCTCGTCCGAAAATGGTCCGCCGGCGCCTGATGACGGAAGAAACCCTGTTTTCCATACAACGCTTCGGTCCAGGTCGTCCGCCACGGCAGGGGCGTGGAATCGCTGAGCATGCACACAACGTAGCGAGGACTCCGCTCGCCGCGCTCGGTATGCTGCCTGCGTGGCTGGGCCTGGAAAAACGATTCGTGCAGCCGGGGCGCCGCTGCGTCGCTGGCTGCAACGGCGGCGGCCAAAGCGAAAGGCGCCGATGCTGAGCATCGTCATACCCGTCTACGACACGGCCGATCATCTCGCCGAATGCCTAAACTCGGTCCTTGGCCAAAACCATCGCAACATTGACGTCGTCATCATCGACGACGGCTCGGAGGACGACAGCCTGGCGATCGCCCGCAGGTATGCCGCCGCCGATCGGCGGATCACGGTGATGACACAACCCAACGCCGGGGCCAGCGCCGCCCGCAACGCAGCCATCGCCGGTGCGACGGGCGACTTCCTGACCTTTGTCGACGCCGACGACACCGTGACGAGAAACGGTTTGGCCGAGTCGATGCGCACCCTGGTGTCGACGGGTTCGGACATAGCGGTCATGCCCTATCAAAGGCTCAACGGCCAGTCGATCCGCAGACCGGCACGGTGGATCCGCGATCTTCACGCGACGACCCGACTGAAAACGACTCTCGAGGAGAGCCCCGACGTCATGGTCAACGCGATCGCCTGCGCCAAGATCTTCCGCCGCGACTTCTGGGACCGGGCCGGCCTGCGTTTTTTGCCGGGCGTCATCTATGAGGACCAGATCCTCACCGCGCAGGCCTACCGGGAGGCGGCCGCCATCGACATCCTCGCGACGCCGGCCTACAACTGGCGGGTGCAGGAGTCCTCGGTGTCCCAGGGTCATGTCACCGTCGACAATGTTCTCGCCCGACTCGATTCGGCCGAACGATCGCTGGCGCTGCTCGAGTCCCTCCCCGCGGTACGCGCCGAGAGAGCCCTTCAACTGCTGCGCTACAACATGGTTAACTCCGTCCTCAAACTTGAACGGGCCGACGACGATTACCTCGATGTGCTCATCGAGCACCTGCCCGCCCTGGTCGACGCGGCCTCGGCTGCCGACTACACGGCGATCGTGCCGGCGGAGTTCCGAGTTGCCTACGAACTCATCCGCAACGGCGATCGCGATCTTGTCTGGGCCTACGTACGGGCCGAGGGCATGCAGGTCGAGATGCATCCGAGTGGTGTCGAAACAGCCGGTTTCGTTGCCTATCTGCCCGGCTGGGGGCGCGATCCGGTGCCGGCCGAGGCCTATGTCCTGACTAAGGAACAGACGGCGTTGCAGGCCAGAATCCTGCGTGCTCACCGGTTGGGTGCAAGCGAGTTGGCACTCGACGTCCAGGCGTGGTTCCAGAACGTAGACATCGGGTCCTCGCTGCAAGTTGTCGTCCGTGCCAACGGTGTCATGCTCGACACCGAGGTCAGGCGCAACGGAATCGACGCCGTCGTCAGTTCCCGCCAAGGCGCGGAGCGGCGTTATCGCGGCTCGGGATGGACGGTGACCGTCGGCTATGGGTCGAGGAGCCTGCCGAAACTGCTCGACATAGAAATTTCGCTCACGGCCGGACCGTTCGGCGGCGCCAGGACGTTCGCGAAATTCCCGTCCGCTCGGGTCGAACCACTGTGACTTGAGTGGGCTGTGACGCACACCACTCGCCCAATCTCTGTGCAGTAGCCATGGGCCGTGGGTAAACTCGCAATGTCAGTTTGTCTGGTACCCGGTTTCGGGACTGGAACGAAAGGCAAAACCCATGCAGCAACTTTCTATCGGCGTCATCGGCGCTGGTCGTGTCGGCACCGTCCTCGCGGCGAAGTTCCGCTTGGCTGGCCACACCATTACCTCGGTCAGCGGTCGAACCGATGCCACGCGTATGCGCGCCGAAGCGCTGCTTCCGGGCATCGAAATCCTCGAACCCGCAGCCGTCGCCGCTCGCAGCGATGTCCTCATCCTTTCCGTTCCCGATGACAGCCTCATCCGAGTCGCCGAGGAACTCGCGGCCAGCGGCACGATCCGTCCCGGCCAGTTCGTCCTGCATACCAGCGGTCGTCACGGTCTCGAAGCGCTTGCCGCAATGACCCGTCGCGGAGCCCGACCGATCGCGTTCCACCCGGCCATGACGTTCACCGGCACCGATGTCGACCTTGACCGCCGCTGCGTGTTCGGTCTGACGGCTGCCGATGCCGAACGTACTCTCGCCGAACAGCTCGTCGCCGACCTTGGCGGCACGGCCATGTGGGTCGATGAAGCCAACCGCGCGCTTTATCACGCGGCCCTTGCCCACGGCGCCAATCACCTCGTGACTCTCGTTTCGCAGTCGATGGACTTGTTGCGCGCTGCCCTATCTGAGGGTCAGGGGGCCGTCGAGCCGGCCGCCGTCCTCCGACCGCTGTTGGCTGCTGCCCTCGACAACTCGCTCAGCTTTGGTGATGCTGCTCTCACCGGCCCGGTCGTTCGCGGCGACGTCACCACGATCCGGGCGCACGTAGACGCGTTGTCGCAGGCCCACGTCGATCCCTCAACGGTTGACGCCTACCTCGAAATGGCCAAGGCCACTGCCGATCGGGCCGAAACCTCGGGCCGCCTTTCCTCGGCGGATGCCGGTCAGGTCCGCCAGGTCCTCATCGAAGCCGAGTGGGACACCCTCGCCGAACTGATGGTCGATTCGGGGCAGGCCGGCAACTGATGATGCTCCCGGTCGTCGCGCGCACGCGCGCTGAACTCCACGATGCCCTTTCGGGCGCCGGCAAGATTTCGTTGGTGCCCACAATGGGCGCCTTGCACGGCGGCCACGTGCAACTCCTCAAGCACGCGTTGCCGCTCGGGGACACCCTCGTCGCCTCGATCTTCGTCAACCCGACACAGTTCGCGCTCGGCGAGGATTTCACGACATACCCGCGGACGATGGACGAAGACCTCAGGCTCTGCGCCGAGGCCGGCGTCTCGGTAGTCTTCGCCCCCACCCTCGAAACGATGTATCCCCACGGCATCGACGGCGGCGTGACCATCGATCCCGGTCCGCTTGGCACGATCCTCGAGGGCAAGACCCGGCCGACCCATTTCCGTGGCGTCCTCACCGTCGTCGCCAAGTTGTTCGGCCTGCTCGAGCCCGACTTCGCCGTCTTCGGCGAAAAGGACTACCAGCAGCTCACGCTCATACGCCTGATGGCCCAAGGCCTGTGTATGGACACCGAGGTCGTCGGTTGCCCGACGGTACGCGAGGCCGACGGGCTGGCGATGAGTTCGCGCAACCGCTTTCTGGATTACCGAGAACGCAAACAGGCCGTTGCCCTTTCACGGGCCCTCGACGCCGGACTGGCCCATGCGGCCGATGGCGCCGAATCGGTCCTCGCGGCCGCCCGCGAAGTGATCGACGGCGCCACCGGAATCGACCTCGACTACCTCGTACTTACCGACCCATTCCTCGGTGACCTCGCCCTCGAAGAAACTGCTGAAGGCCTTGCCGCCCGGCTGCTCATCGAGGGCCGGGTCGGAGCCACCCGTTTGATCGACAACGCCGGACTCACGTTAGGGAGCTGACCATGTTGCGAACCATGATGAAATCCAAGATCCACCGCGCCACTGTGACCCAGGCCGACCTGCACTATGTGGGGTCGGTGACGGTCGATGAGGACCTGCTCGAGGCCGCCAACCTGCTACCCGGCGAACTCGTGCACATCGTCGACATCGACAACGGCGCACGACTGGAGACCTACACGATCGCCGGTGAACGCGGCAGCGGAGTCATTGGCATCAATGGTGCCGCCGCCCGGATCGTGCACCCCGGTGACCTCGTCATCCTGATCGCCTATGGCCAGATGGAGGACGCCGAGGCCCGCGAATTCAAGCCCAGCGTCGTCTTCGTCGACTCCGAGAACCGCTTCATCGGCACCGGCAACGATCCGGCCGAAGCGCTCCCCGGAACCGGCTTGATCCGCGGCGACATTACGGCCAATCCGCTGTTGGCGAAGGTCTGATGAGCGGGGGTTTTGCGCGCCTCCTCTGCCTCGACATCGGCAACAGTCATACCGTCATCGGCGTCTTCAACGACGACGAGCTCGTGTCGCACTGGAAGGTCGCGTCCGACGAACGGCGCACTGCCGACGAATGGCAGATACTCATCGCCGGACTGGTCTCCGGGGCCGAACTGGGCGACATCGATGCGGTCAGCATGTGCTGCACTGTCCCCAACATCACGGTCGAGATGCGCACTCTTCACGATCGCTACTACGCCGATCTGCCGGTCTCATTTGTCGGGCCGGGGATCAAGACCGGAGTCCCGATCCTCACCGACAACCCTCGCGAAGTCGGCGCCGACCGAATCGTCAACGCCCTCGCCGCCGCCGAAACTTATGGCGGGCCGTGCCTTGTCGTCGATTTCGGCACGGCGACGACCTTCGATGTGATCGATGCCGACAACCGTTATCTCGGCGGGGCCATTGCCCCCGGCGTGCAGTTGGCGCTCGAAGCGCTCGGCCGGCGCGGTGCCCAGTTGCGCAGCGTTGAACTCGCCCTGCCACGCGGGGTCATTGGCAAGAACACCGTTGAGGCGATCCAGTCCGGCGTCATCTACGGCTTCGCCGGACAGGTCGACGGCATCGTCACTCGCCTGATCGAAGCCCTCGGAACCGATCGGGACCACGTGACGGTTGTCGCCACGGGAAGTTATCCCGACGTCGTCGTCGACAACTGCGCGACGATCACCACCCTCGACCCGTGGCTGACCCTGACCGGCCTTCGACTCGTCCACGAAAAGAACCACTGACTCCCCAAGATTTGGCCGATTATGCCCGTGAAAACGGTCGAATCCCTGGGTTCCGGGTGCTTTTGCCGCCAAATCCTGATGCCGACGTGTGACCGGCGGACGCCCCATTAGGCTTGAGCCCTATGAATGATCAAATCCGCGAAGGTGCTCCTCCTGAGCATGAGGTCGATGAACTCCCCGAACAGATGCAGGTTCGCCGCGAAAAGCGGCAGCAACTGATCGACAGCGCTCAGGAGCCCTATCCGGTTGTTGTCGACCGCACTCATACGCTCCGCCAGATCGTCGACACTCATGACGCCGAAGCCCTCGGCCCGGACGTGCAAACCGGTGAAATCGTTTCGGTCACGGGACGGGTGATTTTCCTGCGCAACACCGGCAAGCTTTGTTTTGCCCGGTTGCGTGAGGGCGACGGCACCGAACTCCAGGCCATGGTGTCCCTGGCCGACGTCGGCGAAGAATCGCTGGCGGGATTCAAGGCCCTCGTCGACATCGGCGACCATCTCGCCGTCACCGGTGAAGTCATCACCAGCCGCCGCGGCGAGCTTTCGGTCAAGGCCAGTTCCTGGCGTATGGCCGCCAAGACGATGCGCCCGCTCCCCAACGAACACAATCCGTTGAGCGATGAAGCGCGCAGCCGGATGCGTTATGTCGACCTGATAGTCCGTCCCGAAGCTCGCGAAAACGTCAGGGCTAAGGCCAAAATCCTGCAATCCCTGCGGGCGACACTGGATGGTGACGACTTCATCGAGGTCGAGACGCCGGTCCTTCAATACACCAATGGCGGGGCCGCGGCGCGTCCATTCGGCACGCACGTCAATGCCTTCGACGAAGACATGTTGCTGCGCATCGCGATCGAACTGCATCTCAAACGCGCCCTCGTAGGCGGCGTCGACCGGGTTTACGAGATCGGCAAGACGTTCCGCAACGAAGGCGTCGACAACACCCACAACCCCGAATTCATGATGCTTGAGGTCTATGAGGCCTACGGCACCTACAACACGATGGCCGATCTCGTCCGCGCACTCGTCATCAACGCGGCACGGGCGGTCGGACATACCGTCGTCCCGGGGCGCGACGGCAGTGAGATCGACCTGGAAGCCGAATGGCGCCGCGCCGGCGTCCACGAACTCGTCTCCGAAGCGCTCGGAAAACAGATCGACAACGACACAAGCGAAGAAGAGCTCAAAGCCTTCGCCGTCATGCACGAGGTCAAACTTCAGGACCACTGGGGCAGCGGTGAGATCGTGCTCGAATTGTTCGAAAAGCTCGTCGAGCACACGCTGATCCAGCCGACCTTCGTCTGTGACTACCCCGAGTCGGTCCGCCCGCTTGCCAAGAAGCACCGCAGCAAGCCCGGACTCGTCGAGGCATGGGATCTCGTCATCAACGGCGTGGAGCTTGCACCCGCATACTCCGAACTCAACGACCCGGTCATCCAGCGCGAACGATTGGTTGCCCAGTCGGAGCTGGCGGCCGCCGGCGACCCCGAAGCCATGGACATCGACGAGGACTTCCTGCGGGCGCTCGAATTCGGTATGCCGCCGGCCGGTGGCATGGGCATGGGCGTCGACCGACTCGTCATGCTGATCATGGGCATCGGCATCCGTGAAGCCATACTTTTCCCCTTGTCTCGTGCCGAATAACTCTTGGCGGAGGATTCCGCCGTGAGCGAACGGCGGAACATTGCCTACCGCGTTCCAGTTGGATTACGTATGTGGAGTTAGTCGGCACCGTTTCCGGTCGGCGACTAATATGGAGTGATACACCCAGTTGAGGGGGACAAATGTTCGAAAGATTTACTGACAGGGCCCGTCGGGTTGTCGTGCTTGCCCAAGAAGAGGCGCGCATGCTTAGCCACAATTACATCGGGACCGAGCACATCCTCCTGGGTTTGATCCATGAGGGAGAAGGCGTAGCCGCCAAGGCTCTTGAGAGTCTCGACATCTCGCTCGAAGCCGTTCGCGGCCAGGTCGAGGACATCATCGGCCAGGGCCAGCAGGCTCCCAGCGGGCACATCCCGTTCACGCCGCGCGCCAAAAAAGTCTTGGAGTTGAGCCTGCGCGAAGCGTTGCAGCTCGGCCACAACTACATCGGCACCGAGCACATCCTGCTCGGCCTGATTCGTGAAGGCGAAGGCGTTGCCGCCCAGGTCCTCGTCAAACTCGGCGCCGACCTCAACCGCGTGCGCCAGCAAGTCATTCAGCTGGTCAGCGGATTCCAGGGCAAAGAGGCCGAAGCCTCCGGCGCCCCCAGCGAGAACGCGCCAAGCACTTCGGCCGTCCTCGACCAGTTCGGCCGCAACCTGACGCAGGCCGCGCGCGAAGGAAAACTCGACCCCGTCATCGGACGAGGAACCCAGATCGAGCGCGTCATGCAGGTCCTCAGCAGACGTACCAAAAACAACCCTGTCCTCATCGGCGAGCCCGGCGTCGGCAAGACGACGGTCGTCGAAGGCCTCGCCCAAGACATCGTCCGCGGCGACGTGCCCGAGACGCTCAAGGACAAACAGATCTACACGCTCGACCTCGGCGCGCTCGTTGCCGGTTCGCGTTATCGCGGTGACTTCGAAGAGCGACTCAAGAAGGTCCTCAAGGAAATCCGCACCCGCGGCGACATCATCCTGTTCATCGATGAGATTCACACCCTCGTCGGTGCAGGCGCCGCAGAAGGCGCGATCGACGCTGCGAGCATCCTCAAGCCGATGCTCGCCCGCGGCGAACTCCAGACGATCGGCGCAACGACACTCGACGAATACCGTAAGCACTTCGAAAAGGACGCAGCGCTTGAGCGCCGCTTCCAGCCGATCCAGGTTCCCGAGCCGTCGATCGCGGACACTATCGAAATGCTCAAGGGACTTCGCGACCGCTATGAAGCGCACCACCGTGTCACGATCACGGACGAGGCTCTCGTAGCCGCGGCGACGCTCGCCGACCGATATGTTTCGGACCGCTTTCTCCCGGACAAGGCCATCGACCTCGTCGACGAGGCCGGTTCGAGATTGCGAATTCGTCGTATGACCGCTCCGCCGGACTTGCGCGAATTCGACGAGAACATCGCCGATGTGCGCCGCCGCAAGGAAGGCGCGATCGACGCTCAGGACTTCGAGGCCGCCGCTTCGCTGCGCGATGAAGAAAAGAAACTGATTGTCGCGCGCAACGAGCGTGAAAAGCAGTGGAAGGCTGGCGACATGGATGTAGTCGCGGTCGTCGACGAGGAACTCATAGCCGAAGTTCTTGCTCTTGCCACCGGAATCCCGATCGTCAAACTCAGCGAAGAAGAGTCCGGTCGCCTCCTCAACATGGAAGCCGAACTCCACAAACGGGTCATCGGCCAGGACGAGGCCATCAGGGCCCTGTCGCGGGCGATCCGTCGCACGCGGGCGGGCCTCAAGGATCCCCGCCGTCCCGGTGGTTCGTTCATCTTTGCCGGGCCTTCTGGCGTCGGCAAGACCTGGCTGTCCAAGGCGCTCGCCAACTTCCTGTTTGGCGACGACGATGCCTTGATTCAGCTGGACATGAGCGAATACTCCGAGAAGCACACGGTGTCGCGCCTGTTTGGTTCGCCTCCGGGTTATGTCGGCTACGAAGAGGGCGGACAGCTCACCGAAAAGGTGCGCCGGAAGCCTTTCTCGGTTGTCTTGTTCGATGAGGTTGAAAAGGCCCACCCCGATATCTTCAACTCGTTGTTGCAGATCCTCGAGGAAGGCCGGTTGACCGACTCACAAGGTCGCGTCATCGACTTCAAGAACACTGTCATCATCATGACGACGAACCTCGGCACCAGAGACATCTCCAAGGGCGTGAACCTCGGCTTCAGTCAGAGCGGTGACGTCGCCGGTTCCTACGACAAGATGAAGGCAAAGGTCTCCGAAGAGCTCAAGCAGCACTTCCGGCCCGAGTTCCTCAACCGTGTCGACGAGATCGTCGTGTTCCCGCCGCTGACCCAGGACGAAATCATCCAGATGGTCGACATGATGATCGAAAGCCTGGAGAAGCGTCTCAAGGACAAGGACATGGGTCTGGAGCTCACGGAGGCAGCAAAGCACCTTCTGGCCACACGAGGATTCGACCCCGTGCTCGGTGCGCGACCATTGCGTCGCACCATCCAGCGTGAGATCGAAGACGCCATGGCCGAGAAGATGTTGTTCGGCGAACTCCGTCCCGGACAGATCGTCTTTGTCGATGTTGAAGGCGAAGGCGCCGCGGCTGCATTCACCTTCGTCGGCACTGCCAAGGCCGAGCTTGAACTCACCGAAGGTTCTGACGTCCCGCCGGCAATGGAGCCTGCCAAGACTGATTGATCAAAATGTGCTGAGCACATGAAAAGCTGAGCACATGAAAAGCTGAGCACATGAAAAGAAGTCCCGCCCTTTTTCAATGGGGGCGGGACTTTTTCGTTGCCGATGACTTCGGCTGGCTATTCTCGCTATGTACGCTCTCCCACCGACCAAGGAGTTTTTATGAGTCAGTCCCTGCCAGCAGATTCCGTCCCCAAAGACTCTGTGCCTGAAGACTCTGTGCCCAAAGGAAGTGTCACAGGCGTCGGCAAGTACGCCGTTGGCAACAACGGGGACTACTTTGCCGTCGGCCGCAAGTGCCGCCACCTGCGGGCGGACCTCGCCGGAGGCAGCATCGATCCTGACGGTTGCCTGGTCTGCCCGTGGCACGGAGCGAAGTACGACGTGGTCACAGGACGAATGGTCCGCGGCCCACAAGGCATCTTCGCCAGAATTCCCGGTCTCGGTGCGACTTTCAAAGCCCTTACCCGGGTACTTCCGCTCCAGCGCGGGACGGTGGAAAAGCGGGGCGCCGACCTCCATATCGAGTGACTGGTCACGGCATGCGCCCAGTCAGTACGTCTAATGTGCGCCGTTGACGTTGCGCAGGACGGCCCCGCCGATGATCAATCCAAGCGCGACGACTTTTGTCGCGTCGAGTGGTCATCGAGGAAAATGACGCCGATGATGGCGATGGCAACGGTGCCCAGTCCGGCCGAGATTGCATAGGTCACCGAGACTGGGATCTCCTTGGCGACGAGCGTCAGCAGCCAGATGGAGAGGGCGTAGCCGGTGACGACGATCGTGCTCCAGCCCGCGTTCGTGAATCCTTCGGCACGGGGGAGCGCTGCGGTCGCGCCAACTTCGGCAGCGATGGCGATAGCGAGCAGTCCGGCGGCGAAATACATTGTCATCCTCGGTCGTGTGTAGCGAGTGTCCTCGGAGTCTCCAGCGAGCGGTCTGCCGCACAAGATTCGTGCCCTGAAGCCGTCGACATCCATACGCCAGGCCGTCCTTGACCTCTGGGCGGCCCTGACCGGTGTTGAGCAGCAACGATGCCAACGGATGTATGTCGAAGCGGCGGCGCTCGACGAATCGGACACCGACATTGCTCGGGCCGTCACAGACCTCGCCGAGGCGATCGAGTTCCTCGCCACGCGGTGAGCCTCACGCCCCCGCTGGGAGTGACGTTTGGCGTGCGACACGCCGTGATTTACCTGCCAAACGTCACGCTCAGCGGGGGAGGGTGAACTCGCTTTCGCCGACGGGCTCGACGAGGCCGTCGGCGACGAGACCATCAAGAGCCCTTTCGCGCTGATCGGCCCGGTCCCACACCAAATCGATCGCATGTTTGCCAACCGGTCCAGGTATTTCGCGAAGGAGTTGGAGTATGCGCCCGCGGCACTGTCGATCGGTGCCGTCGTAGGCCTGCGTCGGACGTTTCGGGCCGTCATAAGCGGGAAAACCCAAGGCACGCCACCGGCACAGATCCTGCACGGGGCATTCCTCGCAGCGCGGCGACCGTGCCGTGCAGACGATCGCGCCGAGTTCCATTGTCCCGGCCGCCCACCGGCCAGCCTCGGACTCGCCGGGCAGCAGGTGCAACGCCGCCGACCGCTCCGCAGCGGTGACCGAGGGAGCAGGGAGGGCCCCGCCGCCACGGACGCGCGCGAAGACCCGACGCACATTGGTGTCGAGGACGACGTGGCGCTGACCGAAGGCGAAGGAGGTGATGGCGGCGGCGGTGTAGGAGCCGACGCCGGGCAGGGCCAGAAGAGTGTCGTGATCGGAGGGCACCTCGCCGCCGTGCTCGGCGACGATCGCGACAGCCGCCGAGTGCAGCCGCAAAGCCCGTCGCGGATAGCCGAGCCTGCCCCACGCGCGAACGGCCTCGCCGGGAGGATCGTCGGCAAGCGCGGCCGGAGTCGGCCAGCGCTCCATCCATACGGCGAAGACCGGCAGGACCCGTGCGACCGGCGTCTGTTGCAGCATGAACTCCGACACCATCACCGCCCACGCAGATGCGTCGGCCCTCCACGGTAATTCGCGCGCGTTGTGGGCGAACCAATCGAACACGGCGTCGTGAAAACGTGTGGTGTCGGCGTGATCGGCTGATCTCAGTGATGCAGTCATGGCGCGTCGATCTTCGCACGCCGCGCCCGCCCGGTTAGCGTTGCCTTGTGAGTCAGCGCAGATTGCCCGCAGAGATCTATTGGCGCCGTCGACTCCTCGTGCTCGCTGTCGTTCTGCTGCTCGCCTGGGGCGCCACAAGGGCCTTTGGCGGCGAAGGCACGGCTGACCAACCCGTCGCCAAACCAACTGCCAACGCGACAACCGCGGCAACCCCCGCGGCCCCGGTCGACGGCAAGGTCACCGTCAACCTCAGCTCCGGTACCGCGACGTGCGATCCCGAAAAGGTTCGCGTCACGCCGTCGGTGAAGTCAGGGCAGTATGTCGGCGCCGCGGTCAAGGTGTCGATGATCGTCAGCACGACCCAGAAGGGTCCCTGCATTCTCAACGCGAAGGCCGCTGACCTTCTCGTGGTGATCAGCGCCAACAAGGCACCCGTCTGGGATTCGAGTGTTTGCAAGACGGCGTTGTTGCGCACACCTGTCTCGGTGTCTCCGCGTTGGTCCACTGTTGCCGAGGCGACCTGGACGGGACGAGGTTCCGGAACAGAGTGCTCGACCAAGGAGGGTTTCGCGAGTCCCGGCACGTATGTCATCAAGTCGGCGACCCTCGGCGGCGAACCCGGTCAGGACACGTTTACGTTGGTCAACAATCCAAAGGTTAAACCCACGGCGACGCCCACGAAGAAACCGACTGCCAAGCCCAGCGGCTAGAGCGGCTGGGTCTAGACGTAACGCTCGAGGATACTCGACTCGGCAAGACGAGACAGTCCTTCGCGGACACCGTGTGCACGCAAATCGCCCACGCCCTCGACTGCCTGAAGGTCGTCGATGCTGGCAGCAAGAAGCTTTTGTAAAGACCCGAAATGCTCGATGAGCCGTTCGACGACGGCTGCGGGCATTCGGGGAACGCGGGCCAGCAGCCGATAACCGCGCGGCGACAAACCTGTGTCGAGAGAGCCGTCGCTGCCGATGCGCATCGCCGCTGTGACGGCTCCGAGGTCAACGAGATCGCTCGAGTCGATGCGGGACAGCTCGGCAAGCACCGTTTCGACCGGGCGTTTGCGTCGGCCGCCGGGCATGTAGTCGCGGATGACGAGTTCGCGTTCGGCATCGACACCGCTGATGAGCTCTTCGAGTTGTAACGACAACAGCCGACCATCGGTGCCGAGCTCCAAAACGTAGGTGTCGATCTCGCTGGAGATCCGGCTGACCATTTCGAGACGCTGGGCCACTGCGGCGACATCGCGGACCGTGACGAGGTCTTCGATTTCGAGAGCTGACAAGGCATCGGATACTTCGTCGAGACGGATCTTGTAGCGCTCGAGGGTGGCGAGGGCCTGATTGGCGCGGCCGAGGACGGCCCCTGCTTCTTCGAGCACGCGTCGAGTGTCGTCGAGGTAGAGGGCAATGATGTGCATCGAGGCGGACACCGAAAGCACCGGGACGCCGGTCTGTCGGGCCACCCGGTCGGCGGTGCGGTGACGGGTGCCCGATTCCTCGGTCGGGATCGAGGGGTCGGGCATGAGGTGGACACCCGCACGCAGAATGCGACTCGCGTCCTTGTCGATGATGATCGCGCCGTCCATCTTGGCGAGTTCGCGCAAACCGGTCGCAGTGAAGGGCACATCGAGAACGAATCCGCCGGTCGAGATCGAGTCGATCTGGCGATCGTGGCCGACGACGATCAGGGCGCCGGTGCGGCCGCGAAGGATGCGTTCGAGGCCTTCGCGCAAGGCGGTGCCGGGAGCGACCGAGGCAAGGGTCGAGCGGATGCGCGCCGCGGTGTCCGGCTTGTCGGCCGGACGCTCAGTGCTCGGTGCCATGGTGCTTCAGATCCCCGATCGATTTTGATTAGCCCGGCCTTGATTAGCCCGGTCATAGGCACAGTAGGCCCAGTGAGTGACCTGCACAGTCTAGGGCGTGGACCCGGCTTCCCGCTCAGAGAATGCGTGACTTCGCCCTAGGAGTGATCTGCGGGATGATCTGAAGGTAGGGCGGAGTGCCGTTGCTACGCTTTGCCCCGTCGAGTGCCTGAAGCGCGGTGATCACATCATGCACCTCGGTGACACTCATATGCAGGCCGTTGGGGTAATCCGAACCGGCCGGCACATTCGCCTGGGTGAAGCCGATTCGGGAGGCCTCGCGCAAACGTGCCCCGAGGTTGCTGACTTTGCGCACTTCACCGGCGAGGCCGACTTCGCCGATGGCGATCAGGTCGCTCGGGACAACCGTTTCCGTATGCGCCGACGCCGTCGCGATCAGCACGGCGAGGTCGACCGACGGTTCGACGAGCTTTGCGCCGCCGACGGTCGCGGTGTAGACGTCGAAGGCTCCAAGCGGAAGCTTGCAGTGCTTGGTCAGGACGGCGAGAATCATGGCGACCCGTGGGGAGTCCAGACCACTCGTGGTGCGACGGGGCGAAGGTGTCGAGGCCGGGACGCTGAGCGATTGGACTTCGGCCAGCAGCGGTCTGCGGCCTTCCATCGTGACGGTGACGCAGGTGCCCGCGACAGGCTTCTCATGACGAGACACGAAAAGGCCGGTGGGGTCGGGCACTTCGACAATGCCGTCGTCGACGAGGTCGAAACAGCCGATCTCGTCAACGGGGCCGTAGCGGTTTTTGACGGCACGGAGCAATCGCAGCCGGGAGTTGCGGTCGCCCTCGAACTGCAGCACGACGTCGACGAGGTGTTCGAGAACCCGCGGACCGGCGACGGAGCCGTCCTTGGTGACGTGGCCGACGAGAAGAGTGGCGATGTTTTCGCGCTTGGCGGTCTGGATGATCGACGAGGCGACTTCGCGCACCTGAGTGACGCCTCCGGGGACCCCTTCGATGTCGGCCGATCCGATGGTCTGGACCGAGTCGATGATGAGGAGAGTTGGTCTCACCTGATCGATGTGGGTCAGGACGGCGCCGAGGTCGGTTTCGGCGGCGAGATAAAGCTCGTCGTGCAGGGCGCCGGTGCGCTCGGCCCGCAGCCGCACCTGCGCCGCGGACTCTTCACCGGAGATGTAGAGGGTGCGGGCTCCCGAACGCGCCCATTGCGAAGCGACTTCGAGAAGCAGTGTGGACTTGCCGACGCCGGGTTCGCCCGCGAGGAGCAGGACGGCGCCGGGGACAACGCCTCCACCGAGCACCCGATCGAGTTCGGGCACGCCCGATGTCGTGGATTGGGACTTGGTGATGTCGACCGACGTGATGGGCTGGGCCGGTTGGCTGACGGCGGCGGGTTTGGTGCGGCCCGTGCTCTTGGCGCCGGCCACGTCGACAGTGCCCCATGCTTGGCATTCACCGCAGCGGCCGATCCATTTGCTGGTCGTCCAGCCGCATTCGGCACACTTGTAGGACGGTCGTGCGGCTTTCGTGGATGTCGCCATAGATGAACCGTATGCGGTCGGTCGGACACTCTGCCCGTTGTGTGGAGGTTCAGGCGCTGAGGAACGGTGCCAACCGGGGCACGACGACCTCGGGGCCGACGTTGTGTGCTGCACCGACCAAGTGCTCGATGCGCCCATCCGGAAGCGCGTCAGCGAGCAGTTGTGCGACATCGATCATGAACCCATAGTCATCGCCGCCCACCATGACAAGCGCCGGCACATCGACCCGGGCCAAGAGGTCCACCGGGACGGTGCCACCTGATCTGTCACCCATGGCTGCGGAATCGTAGGCCAGCGAGGGACCGACGGCTTCCATGCCGGGCCACATCGGGCTCTGCCGCATCCCGTCGATCATCTCGTGCGGCATACCGACGATTTGCAGGAACGCAGCGACCGCGTCGCCCGGCCGACCGGCCGCAAGCAACTCATGCAGATGAGCGTCCCAGTCGCGGCCGCGCTGCTCCGAGCCGGGAAGGTTGTACGGGGCGTCATGCATCACAAGCCGGTCGACGCCGATCCCGCTCACGGTCGCGTGCAAGGCGAGTGCGGCTCCTGAAGAGTGCCCATAGATTGCCGCTCGGCCACCGTGCGCCTTGACTAGTGCGGCAAGGTCCTCGATCTCGCGTTCCACGAGATACGGCGGACGAACGCTTCGGTCTTCGCTGCCGCCGCGGCCCCGGCGGTCGTAATTGATTACCTGGCAGTGTTCGGCCAAGGCTGTAGCGAGCGACGCGTTGACTCCGCGGGTGCATGTCGCGCCACCAACGATGATCACAACCGGTCCGTCCCCTAGGACGTCATACGCGATGGACGTGCCGTCGTCGGATGCAACAGTGTTCACATCGGTGAGTCTAGGTCTAAACCCGGATGTTGCCCTCGGAGGTGGAAAACTGTGCCGCGATGATGCCCGGCGTGCCGTTGGGGGCAACCCATTTGACCTCGAGGCCTTCGAGCGCTTCGATGGCAGGTTGACCCAGCCAGTCGGCGACGCGCTGGGGGTCTCCGGCGATCTCGAGGGCGACCAACTCGACTTCGGGCGTGCCTGCCTGCGAGGGATGTTCGGCCGGATCGCTGTCCCAACTGATGACGAACGGCAATTGCGGATCGGCCTGCATACCGCGGACGCCGATTTGGCGCCATTCCATGTTGATGCCATCGGGCCTACGGCGATTGCCGGGCACCGCATGACGACCGATGCGTCGTTCCACTTCCTCCATGTCGTCGACGGCGACAACCCAGCCAAGCCAGCCGCCACCGTCCTCCGAACGCGTCCGTACGGCCTGCCCGAAGGGGGCCTTGTCGGATGCGGGGTGGTCGAGGACTTCGACGACTTCGAGATACATACCGTTCTTCAGGGGCATGATCATGTTGCGGGTTCCGAAGCGGGGGTGGATGCCGCCGTCATAGAACTTTGAGTTGAGGAGGCCTGCGAGCGCCACCGTGGTGCCGGCGAGGCCGTCGGGCCCGACGGCGAACGAAATGTGATCCAAGCGCATATGGCATTGTTGCCCGACACGTTTTCGCTTCAATCAGCGGGGGTCTGCGCCATGCGGGGCATGCGCCGGACCGGCGAGGTGGCTTTCGCAGTGAATGACGAGTTCGGTATAAGCGGCCTCGCCCATCAATTCGGTGAGTTCATCGCAGTTGGAAATGTAGACGGGTTCGAGTCCGACGTGAGCTTCGGTGTTGGACGAGCAATACCAGTCGAGGTCGGCTCCGCCAGGGCCCCATCCTGCCCGCGTGTATTCGCCGATTGACACTTCGTTGTAGGTCGAGCCGTCGCCGCGGTCGACATCGCGGAACTGGCGCCGGGTCGGCAATTGCCAGCAGACATCGGGTTTACTCGTATGGGGTTTGATGCCCTCGGCGAGCGCCATACCGTGAAGGGCACAGCCGTAGCCGCCTTCGAATCCGCGCGAGTTGTGGAAAATGCAGGCACCTTCGAAGGTGCGGGTCTTGAGGTCGCCCTCGTCGTCCTTCTCGGTCCAACCGGTGGCGTGGCCTTCGTCGAAGCTCTCCCAGTGAGCCGGGGTCAACCTGGCGACCGATTCCTTGACACGTTCGTAGTCTTCGTCGCCGGAGAAATGGGCGCCGAGCGTGCAGCAACCGGTGTCGGGACTGATGTCGTAGATTCCTTGGCAACCTGAGCCGAAGATGCAGGTCCAGCGCGATGTCAGCCAGGTCAGATCACAACGGAACACTTCGTCGGCGTCATCGGGATTGGTGAACTCGATGAACGCGCGGGGAAAGGCGAGGTCAACTTCGGGCATGGGAGTAACCCTAACTCCCGGCCCTGTCCCTACCTCTACACTTCGGGGAATGAAGCTCTTAGTAACAGGCGGTGCGGGGTTCATCGGTTCGCACTATGTTCGCTCGGTGTTGGGAAATGCGTGGGGTGGTGCCATTCCTGAGTCTGTGGTCGTGCTGGACAAACTGACTTATGCGGGCAATAGGGCAAATCTGTTGCCGGTTGCCGACGATGACCGGCTGCACTTCGTCGAGGGCGACATTCTCGACTACGAGCTGGTGGACACGCTGATGTCCGACGTTGATGCCGTGGTGCACTTCGCGGCGGAGTCGCATGTCGATCGCTCGATTTCGGGCGCCACAGATTTTGTGATGACAAATGTGGTGGGCACTCATACGTTGCTCGACGCGGCAATGCGTCATCAGACGAAGAAGTTTGTGCACGTCTCGACGGATGAAGTTTATGGGTCGATCGAGTCCGGCAGTTGGAGTGAGGCCGAGCCGCTGCAACCGAACTCACCGTATTCGGCATCGAAGGCTTCGAGCGATCTTCTCGCCCGGTCCTACCACCGAACCCATGATGTGCCCGTTTGTATTACCCGGTGCTCCAACAATTACGGGCCGTATCAGTTCCCCGAAAAACTCATACCCTTGTTCGTCACACTGTCGCGGCATTCATCTGGTGCTCGAGGGCGGCCGCGCCGGCGAGGTCTACAACATCGGCGGCGGTACCGAAATGACCAACAAGGAATTGACCGGCCTCTTATTGGAAGCAACCGGGACCGGTTGGGACCGGGTGGACCGGGTAGCCGACCGCCTCGGCCACGACCTGCGGTATTCGGTGGACATCGGCAAGATCAGCAGCGAACTCGGTTATCAGCCGCAGAAGGTTTTCGAGGACGGACTTGCCGAAACGATTGAATGGTATCGCCATCACCGGGAGTGGTGGGAACCGCTGAAACGCCCCACATAGGATAATGGGTCTACCGAGCGAGAACCCCGAAGGTCGCCACATGAATTTAGGACTCGATTCAGCCCATGACTGATCAGCCGATCTCGATTTCCGTTGTGGTGCCGGTGTACAACGGAGAAAAGACTCTTCGCGGGCTTGTCGGCGAAATTTCGGCGCTCACCGCAGTCCAGCACACATCCAGCGGACTCGAATATTTCGTCGAATCCGTCGTGCTGGCCTGGGATCACGGACCAGACAGCAGCGATGACGTCATTCGTGAGTTGGCTGCTCAGTACGATTGGGTTCGTCCGGTCTGGTTGTCGCGAAACTTCGGTCAACATCCGGCAACGTGTGCAGGCATTCTTGCAACCGGTTCGGATTGGATCGTCACGATTGACGAGGACGGTCAGCACGACCCTTCTCACATCGGCGAAATGCTCGATCAGGCGTATCAATCCCGGTCACAGTTGGTCTATGCGAGCCCCTCCAACGCACCCCCACACGGATTCGTCCGAAATGTCGGATCGAAGATGGCCAAGTCAATCTTCAGATGGCTCATGGGCAATTCAGGGGCGGATGTCGACTTCCACAGCTTCCGATTGATTTCCGGTGACGTAGGCCGCATCGTGGCGTCGTCGATCGGTCCGGGCGTTTTTCTCGATGTAGCGCTTGCCTGGGCAGTGCCCAAAGTGGACAAGGTCGACATTCCCATGCGGACGGAAGGCCGGCCGGCCAGGAGTTATACGACCCGGCGGCTCGCTTCGCATTTCTGGCGCCTCGTGCTCTCATCAGGCACCAAGCCCCTCCGGGTGGTCGCCGGCATTGGGCTTGTTTCTGCCTTTCTCGGTTTTGGCCTGGGCATTTTCTATGTGCTCAACAGGATCTTTGGCGACGTTCAGATTCAGGGATGGACAACCATCATGGTGGGTGCCCTGATGGGAGGTGGACTCATGTTGTTGTCGCTTGGCATCATTGCGGAATATTTGGGCATGATCGCTGCGCGTTCAATGGGTCGATCGACCTATCTCGTCGTTCGCGATCCCCGGTTGGCGTTTCCCGGCATGATCGAAGACGACTGAGTGGACGAGGATGTCAAGACCTGGGTGATCGGCGCGGGCGGTCTCATCGGTTCGGCGATAGTCCAGACCAGCGGCATCCGCGCATTCGAGTCTGCCAAAATCCCATGGGCAACCGCCGATGCGCCAACCGTGCTGCGGAATGAGCTCGATCGCTTCCTTGACTGGGTCGGCAATGACAAATGGGGAATCGTCTGGGCGGCGGGCGTCGGCGTCATGCATACCGATCAATCTTCGCTTGACGTGGAAATCGCGACATTCGGTGCTTTTTGCGCACGCACGTCCGAAGCGTTCCCGCCCAACCAGGGCGGGCTCTATGTGGTTTCTTCAGCAGGCGGGCTGTACGCGGGCTCGGAAAACCCGCCGTTTGGCGTCGACACTCAACCCCACCCATCGAATGCTTATGGGAGGTCGAAGCTTGAGCAAGAGCGCATAGCCGTAAAAGCACTGTCGTCTCGCATCCCGGTGACGATCGGCCGATTGTCCAACGTTTATGGGCCTGGCCAGAATCTCTCCAAACAACAAGGGCTGGTGACTCAACTGGGACTGTGTTCGGTGCTGAACAAGCCGGCGACTATATTCGCTCCGCTCTCCACGCTGCGCGATTACATCTTCGCCGCCGACGCTGCCAGGGCGGTGGCTGCCGATGTATGCCAGATGGCGCGAGCTTGCGAGCCATCGGTGCTGCAAAAAATTGTGTGTTCGGGTCGCTCGACCAGCATCGCCGAACTTATTGCCATCGTTGAGAAAACGACCGGCCGAACAATTCCCGTCATCCATTCGCTTACGGACCGCCCCTACGTTATTGATCTGAGGCTCAAGGGACCACCACATTCGCCGGTCACCGATATGTCGGCGACTCCGCTGGAGGTGGGCGTCTCGATCGTTTTTCAGGACCTGCTCAGTCAGCTGGCTGACGGTCGGCTCGCTCACCTCGGTTGACCTTCAAAACACAGAGTTTGCACGCGCAGGCGTTCAGCAGGCCATCTTCACGTCTGCGTTAGGGTCTCGGTTATGGACCCGGTTGAGATCAAGCAAATGGCGGAAATAGAGGAGAACCACTGGTGGTTCCGTGAACGGCGAGCGTTGATCGCAAGGGAACTCAAGAATTTGCCGACTGGTTGCGCCCTCGACATCGGCGCCGCAGCAGGCAGGAATACGACAGTGCTCGAAGAGGCCGGCTGGCAATCGTTCGCCCTGGAATACGACGAATCGGGAGCGGCGCTCGCCAAATCGCGCGGCATCAATGTCATGCGCGGCGACGCCACCAGGCTGCCGGTGCCCGACAACCACTTCGACCTCGCTATCTCCTATGACGTGTTGGAACACATAGCGGACGACGTCGCCGTCGTCGAAGAGATAAAAAGGGTCCTCAAGCCCGGCGGCCACGTGTTGATTGCTGTTCCGGCAGATCCAAGATTGTGGAGCGAGCACGACGTCGCGGTGAGCCATCTGCGGCGCTACACCCGGGAGTCCCTCTCCAAGCTGTTCGAAGAGGCAGGGTTCGTTATCGAAGAAGTCAAGTCGTGGAACGTACTGTTGCGCCCGGTCGTGGCCTGGAAGCGCCGGCGACCGTCGAACACTGGAAGTGACATCAAAGCCGTGTCAGCCCCTCTGAATCGGGCATTGCACATAGTTGTCGCCATGGAGCGTTATCTTCCGACCGGCAAGCTGCCCGGCGTCTCATTGATGCTTCGGGCTCGGGTCGACTGACAAACGGGATCTCAACTACCTGGTGTGTGGACGTTCGAGCAAGCCAAGAAGGTAGCCGCCGTAGCCGGACTTCATCAGGCCCGCTGCGCGCTCGCGGAGGTCGTCATCGGTGAGGAAGCCTTGACGCCAGGCGATTTCTTCGGGCGCACCGATCTTTAGCCCCTGACGGCGTTCGACGGCGCGAACGTAGTTGCTGGCGT
>JACMOZ010000315.1 GCA_014377785.1 Aeromicrobium sp. | reverse complement strand
CAAAACCGGGCGCACCGACCGAAGGCGACATCCTGACCGCCATCAAGAAAATCGGCCTTCCGAGCCTCGAGATCAACATCCAGCCGGGCGATGAAACTCTCGTCAACTTCGACACGATCCTTTACGCGCGACCCCAACAGTTCAGGCGCAATGTCAATCTCCTCGACTACGACATCGATCTCGTCGCCAGCCCGGCCGACTACACCTGGCACCACGGCGACGGCACCAGCCATACGAGCACCCAACCGGGCGGGCCCTATCCGTCGAAAGACGTCACCTACCGCTACCAGGAGCCGGCCCAAAACCTGCGTCCCAGCGTCGACGTCACCTATGCCGTCCGATATCGCGTCGATGGCGGCGCTTGGCAGAACCTCAGCCAAACCCTCCAAGCATCCGGCCCGACCGGCAACCTCGACGTCAAAGAAGCCACACCAGTCCTCGCCCATTAACGATCACGAGCGATTTCGGACTCCTGCAGGGGACTAAACGTATTGGGCTCGGAGCTTGTTCTTCTGAAGTTTGCCCGTCGCCGTGCGGGGCAATTCGGTCACGAAATCGACACTCCGCGGAGCCTTGAAGTGCGCGATGCGTTCGCGGACGAAGTCGAGGATCTCGCGTTCGAGTTCGGGAGTGGGCTCCACGCCGGGCGCGGGTTGGACCACTGCCTTGACCTGCTCCCCCATCTCGTCGTCGGGGATGCCGATGACTGCGAGATCGAAAATCTTCGGGTGCAACGTGAGGACATTTTCGATCTCTTGCGGATAGATGTTCACGCCGCCGGAAATGATCATGAACGCCTGACGATCGGAGAGGAACAGGAATCCGTCCTCGTCGACGCGACCGACGTCTCCGACCGTCGCCCAGTTGTCGTGGTCGGGGTGTTGCGCTCCACGAGTCTTTTCCGGATCGTTGTGATAACTGAACGACAACTTTTCACGTTCAAAATAGACCAGCCCGATTTCACCTGCGGGCAACTCCGTTCCAGCGTCATCGCAGATGTGCAGGATGCCGAGTCCGGCCTTACCAACCGATCCGGGACGCTCGAGCCATTGCTCCGACGAGATCAGCGTGACGCCGATGCCTTCGGTGCTGGCGTAATATTCGCGCAGGATCGGACCCCACCAGTCGATCATGGCCTGCTTCACCTCGACCGGGCACGGAGCCGCGGCGTGAATGGCGATCTGATGGCTCGACAAGTCGAAACGGTTGCGGTCCTCTTCGGGAAGCTTCAGCATGCGTACGAACATCGTCGGCACCCACTGACTATGGGTGACGTGATAGCGCTCGATGGCTTCGAGTGCGGCGAGCGGTTCAAATGACGGCATGACGACGACCGTGCCGCCGAGGGCGTGTACCCAACCGCTGAATCGCAACGGCGCAGCGTGATAAAGCGGTGCCGGACACAGATAAATCGTGTCAGTATTCCAGCCGTACAACGGCCCGAAGACATCGATAAAGGGATCGCCTTCTTCGTCGACACCACGTTCCTGTAGCGGAAGTTTGATCGCCTTGGGCAGACCCGTGGTCCCAGAGGAATAGAGCATGTCGCCGCCTACGCGATCGTCCTCCAACGGGACTGCGTCGGTTGCCTGGATGGCCGTCTCATAACTTTCGTGTCCGGTCACCTCGCCGCCGAAGGCGAAACGGCTTTCGACGTTTGGCGTCTGGTCGGCCAGCAGCAATGCCTGCTCGGACTTCCTCGCCGACACGATCAATGCTTTGGCTCCGCAATCGTTGACGACATAAGCGATCTCGGCAGGATTGAGGTGGTGGTTGATCGCGGTGATGTAGAGGCCGCTGCGCTGAGCGGCCCAATAGACTTCGTGCACGGTCAGATTGTTGTCCGACAGGAGCGCAAAGTTGTCGCCCCGGCGGAGTCCGCGCTCATACAGAAGGCGCGCGAGCCGCATGGATCGTTCGTCAAGTTGCGCAAACGTGAGCGTGTCACCGGTGTCAGACATAATGACGGCGGGGCGATCGGGCGAGGACTTGGCATAGCGGCCGGGATACACGTGGATCTCCTCATTCGGGACGCGTAGGACATCGCCCCCTGGCGATATCCTCCCGCGTTCAAAGCAGCGTGACACGGCTCACAGTCACCCGTCACAGGGGGGTCGCGGAGGCCGATCCGGCGCCGTCTCACCGAGTGACACAATGGCGCTATGCGTATTGCCAATCATGTCGTTGAGCTCATCGGCAACACCCCGCTGGTCAAACTCAACAGTGTCGTCAGGCCCGGATCCGGGCTCGTGGCGGCCAAAATCGAATACTTCAATCCCGGTGGTAGCGCCAAAGATCGCATCGCGGTCAAGATGATCGAGGCCGCCGAAGCCTCCGGGGCGCTCAAGCCCGGCGGGACAATCGTCGAGCCGACGTCAGGAAACACCGGAGTCGGCTTGGCTATCGTTGCCCAACAACGCGGTTACAAATGCATCTTCGTCTGCCCGGACAAGGTCAGCGAGGACAAACGCAACACAATGATGGCCTATGGCGCCGAGGTCGTTGTATGTCCCACGGCCGTACCGCCCGAGCACCCGGACAGTTATTACAACGTCTCCGACCGCTTGGTGCGCGACACCAAAGACGCCTGGAAACCCGATCAGTATTCCAACCCGGCGGGCCCCGAAAGCCACTACGAAACAACCGGTCCCGAGATCTGGGCTGACACCGACGGCACCGTCACACACTTCGTCGCAGGCGTCGGCACCGGAGGCACAATCACCGGCGCCGGCCGCTACCTCAAGGACGTCTCCGGCGGCAGGGTCAAGGTCGTGGGCGTCGATCCCGAAGGCTCGGTCTATTCCGGCGGCACCGGTCGCCCCTACCTCGTCGAAGGCGTCGGCGAGGATTTCTGGCCCGCCGCCTACGACCCGTCGATTCCCGACGAGATCATCGCCGTATCGGACGCCGATTCCTTTGACATGACACGCCGGCTGGCCCGTGAAGAGGGCCTGCTGGTCGGCGGCTCTTGCGGTATGGCCGTTGTCGCGGCGCTCCAGGTCGCCGAACGCGAACCCGGTGCGGTCATCGTCGTGTTGTTGCCCGACGGCGGCCGCGGTTATCTCTCCAAGATCTTCAACGACAAGTGGATGTCGTCCTACGGCTTCCTCCGCGAACCGTTGGATCGCCACTCCGAAGAGATGACTGTCGGCGACATTCTGCGCACCAAGTCAGGCGAGTTGCCCAACCTCGTGCATACACATCCTTCCGAGACGATCCGCGATGCGATCGAGATCCTGCGCGAATACGGCGTTTCGCAAATGCCCGTGGTCGGCGCCGAACCGCCCGTCGTGATCGGCGAAGTGGCTGGCAGCGTCAGCGAACGCGAACTCCTCAGTGCCGTTTTCGAGGGTCGCGCAGCCCTGACCGATCCGGTTTCCATGCACATGAGTCCGCGATTGCCCCTGCTCGGCTCCGGCGAAGACCTGACCACCGCTATGAAGGCGCTAAGCGGGAGCGACGCCATCATGGTCATCGAGGACGGCAAGCCGGTCGGCGTCCTGACCCGCCACGATCTTTTGGGAGCACACGTATGAATAGCGACCTGAGCAAGTCCGATGCCGTCAAATGGCAGGGTTTCGCGACCCGCGCCGTCCACGCCGGCTTCGACCCCGACTCGCAAACCGGTGCCGTCAACGTACCGATTTATGCCACCTCGACCTACGCGCAGGACGGCGTCGGCAATATGCGCGGCGGTTATGAGTATTCGCGCACCGGCAACCCGACCCGCACCGTCCTCGAAGCCAATCTCGCGGCGCTCGAGTCCGGCTCCTACGGGCGTGCCTACAGCTCGGGCATGGCCGCAACCGACTGCGGCCTGCGCGCGATGTTGCGTCCCGGCGACCACCTGGTCATCCCCAACGACGCGTATGGCGGAACATTCCGGCTCATCGACAAGGTGTTCACCCAATGGGGCATCACCTACACGCCCGCGGCCGTCAATGACATCGAGGCCGTACGCGCCGCGATCCAACCCAACACCAAACTCATCTGGATCGAGACGCCGACAAACCCGTTGCTCAACATCGGTGACATCGAGGCTCTGGCTGGTGTCGCCCATGCGGCTGACGCTCGTCTGGTCGTCGACAACACATTCGCGTCGCCTTATCTCCAGCAGCCGTTGAGCCTGGGGGCCGACGTGGTGCTTCACTCAACGACGAAATACATCGGCGGACATTCCGATGTCGTCGGCGGCGCGCTCATCACCAACGACGAGCAACTCCACGCCGACTTTGGCTTCCTCCAGAACGGCGCCGGCGGAGTGCCCGGACCATTCGACGCCTACCTGACATTGCGTGGCGCCAAGACGCTTGCGCTGCGGATGGAAAAGCACAGCGACAACGCCGAGGCCATTGTCGATTACCTGCAGGGGCACAAGGCCATCAGCCACGTGCTCTATCCCGGTTTGCCCGACCATCCGGGACATGCCGCGGCGGCCAAACAGATGAAGCGCTACGGCGGCATGATTTCGGTCCGCGTCACCGGTGGACGTCAGGCTGCTCTGGACTTCTGTGCCCGCACAGAGTTGTTCACTCTCGCCGAGAGCCTCGGCGGGGTCGAATCGCTCATCGAACATCCCGGGGCGATGACGCACGCCTCAACGGCGGGTTCTCCGCTCGAAGTGCCCGAAGACCTCGTACGACTGTCCGTCGGCATCGAAGACATCGCTGACCTGTTGGGAGACATCGAACAGGCCTTGGGCTGAACCGCCTGGCCCGTGGTAAACCGCCTAGGCGGAAACTTTCGCGTTTTTTCTTGGCGAAGCTTCGGCGCCGAGGATGATCACGATCGCTATGAGGAACATTGTCGAGCCGATGACACTCACTTGCATCGGGACGCCATGTTGCGCCGCGCCCCAAACGAACATCGGAAACGTCACGGTCTTGGCGATGCACGATGTGGGGTCTTGACGGCGGACAGGACGGCCGCACTTCCGCCGAGGAAGGCCGCGGCGCCGACGCCCTTGAGTATCGTGCGGCGACTGAGTTTGGTGGCCAACGTATCGACCTCCTGCTCGATTCACCGGCACAGGCGCGTGACAGGCATCACGACGCATCATCGCAAGAAAGTCGAGCGCATACAACCGAATCCGTAGCAATTTAACGCCAACGCAACGAATTCCTTGGGTATCATGGCCAGCATCGACGGAACTGCGCAGCGGTCGTGGACCATTATCAGTCCCGATCTCTCCGCTGACCGCCCACAGCCCCTTTAGAGTTGGGTCATGCCGAACCGCCGACGCTTCCTGCCCGACGTGTCGTGGTTTCAGGTCGTCGCAAGCGCACTCGCCGCGGTGACCGCGGCGTGGATCGCCTCAAAGCTCGGAGTCGCAGGCACCATCGTCGGCGCTGCGCTCGGCAGCTTCGTCGTCACCCTCAGTTCCGCGTTTTACAGCAATACCCTCCACCAGGGACGAACCATGCTCATCCAGACCGAGCGCGGCACCGTCATCGAACGCCATGTGGAGGACGGCGAGATTTCCGAGGCTTTCAGCGAGGCCAACGACGCCGACAGCCCCGTCGTCGGAGCACAATTTGTCGATGAAAAGCCGCAGCTGCGATGGAAGCAGATCATCGCCACGACCGTTATCGTGTTGGCAATCGCCCTCGCCGGTATCACCACGTATGAACTCGCCGCCAAACATCCCCTCGGGGACTCCGGTGGCGGAACGACCCTCGGAGACACCTTCGGACGCGGGGCGAAAGACAAACCCACGAAGCCTCCGGCAACCACGGCGCCGACCGATTCCGCGACGACCGTGCCGACCGCCACTGCTCCTCCGACAACGGCTCGCACAACCACTCCGACCCCGACAACCACTCCAACGGGCATTCCGACCGGCACCACGCCGACGACCGTGCCACCGGGATGACCTGATGGATTGGGTCGTCGCGGCGGCCGCATTCGTGCTCGTCGCGTATGGCCGGCTCTGGACTCATACCCGTCATCTGGTCACCCTTGTACACGAGAGCGGCCATGCCGTCGTCGCCTTGGCGACCGGTCGCCGGCTCAACAGCATCACCCTTCACTCGGACACGTCGGGGCTGACGGTGTCGAGCGGGAAACCGACCGGTCCGGGCATGATCGCGACGGCCGCAGCGGGCTACCTCGCCCCTGCCATCCTTGGTCTGCTCATCGCGGCGCTGGTCGAGGCCGACCGCACGATGTGGGCGATGTGGCTCGCCCTCGGAATCCTGGCGTTAATGCTGCTCTACATCCGCAACTGGTTCGGACTGCTGGTCGTTGCAGTGGCCGGTGTGGCGGTCGCCGCGATCCTCTGGCGGGCACCGGAACGGGTCCAACAATCAGCTGCTCTGCTTGCCGGGTGGTTCATGCTCTTTGCCGCGCCGCGTACCGCCCTTGAACTCTGGTCGCACCGTCGCCGGCGGCGTTCGCGCAACACTGACGCCGATATCCTCGCCCGGCTGACCCACATACCGGCGGTGATCTGGGTGGCGATATTCCTCACACTCAACCTCGGAGCCCTCGGCTTGGGCGCCTGGTGGCTCGGTGCCGACACGGTTGTCCAGCGGTCACAGTGATTGGATAGACCGGTGTTCACGGTCCACTATCAGTTAAATGGCGCGCTCGGCCGTACCGGGACAATCTCCACGCCACACGGCGACATCCAAACCCCCGCGTTCATACCGGTCGGCACCCGCGCAACGGTCAAATCTGTGTTGCCAGAGGCGATGAAGGACCTTGGCGCCCAAGCGTTGTTGGCAAACGCTTATCACCTCTACCTACAGCCCGGCGCCGACATCATTGACACTGCCGGCGGCCTTGGCACGTTTATGAACTGGCCAGGCCCGACGTTCACCGATTCGGGCGGCTTCCAGGTCCTCAGCCTCGGCGCCGGCTTCAAGAAGACGCTTTCGATGGACTCCCACTCGGTGCAGGCCGATGACGTCATCGCCCCCGGCAAAGAGCGCTTGGCACACATCGACGACGACGGCGTCACCTTCAAATCGCACATCAATGGCTCAAAACACCGTTTCACTCCCGAGATCTCGATGCAGATCCAGCATCAACTCGGCGCCGACATCATCTTCGCCTTCGACGAGCTCACCACCCTGATGAATTCGCGGAGCTATCAGGAAGAAGCGCTCGCCCGCACCCAAAACTGGGCCGAGCGCTGTGTTATCGAGCACCGCCGCCTCACCGACGAGCGAACCGGCAAGCCTCATCAAGCGCTGTTCGGCGTCGTCCAGGGCGCCCAGTATGAGGATTTGCGGCGCAAAGCCGCCAGCGAACTCGTGCCATTGGGTTTCGACGGTTTCGGCATCGGCGGCGCGATCGAGAAGGAAAACCTCGGCACCATCGTGCGCTGGGTCAACGAAGAACTGCCCGTGGACAAACCGCGACACTTGCTCGGCATCGGCGAACCCGACGACCTGTTCACCGCGGTCGAAAACGGCGCCGACACCTTCGATTGCGTCGGACCCTCACGCGTGGCGCGATCGAGTCGGGTCTATGCAATGACCGGCCGCTACAACATCAACGTTGCCGCTTCGCGCCGCGACTTCAACCCGATAGATCCCGAGTGCGACTGCTACACCTGCGGGCACTACACGAAGGCCTACCTGCATCACCTGTTCAAGACGAACGAAATGATCGGCGCCACGTTGTGCACGATTCACAACGAACGCTTCATGGTGCGCCTCGTCGACCAGATGCGTGCGGCCATCAGCAACGGCACTTTCACGGACTTCAAGCAAGATTTCCTGAGACGCCACTACGGCTGATCGCGAGTACGCCATACGGCGAACACCCCGGCGAGAGGCCCGCACTACGCGAAATAGGTCGGCTCGGTCTTCTTGAGCCACTTGATGACCTGGATGGTGATGGGCATGACCAGGAGTTCCACCGCAACCTTGTAGATCACGCCGACGATGAAGTAGTTCCAGAACACGCCCATGGAATCGATGCCGATGGCCGGGGCCGCAATGGCGCAGAAGATGAACGTATCTGCCAGTTCGCCCACGCCTGTCGAGGTGATCAGCCGGGCAAAGAGCCGCCCCTCCGAGGCACGTTCCTTCATCTTGACCAGCACGTATGAGTTGAGGAACTGCCCGGCGGCATAGCCCAGGACGCTGCCAAGGATGATTCGGCCGACCGGGCCCACGACGGCTTCGTACGCCGCCTGATTCTCATAAAAGCCAGCGGCGGGAAGCTCCTGAACGATCCAGAATGTCAGGAAGGCGATGAGCGCCATCGAGAAGCCGGTGATGATGGCGCGGCGGGCGGCGCGGAACCCGTAGACCTCGGAGATCACGTCGCCGAGGATGTAAGCCAGCGGGAAGAGGATCGCTCCGCCATCGGACACGATCGGCAGGATCTGATAACTGCCGACGCTGAAGTTGCCGATGTCGAATTCGAGCCCCTTTGTCGCCACGATGTTCGAGACGACGAGCACCACGCAAAACAGGGCGAGCAGGATGTCGAAACGAGTCGAACCGCGTGAAGCGAAATGAACGGGTTGGTCGGATGCCAAACTGCTATGACCTAGTTCATCGCGACGGTTCTGTGGTGTTGTCATGGCCAAATCAAATCACGACATCCCCCTCTGGGAGAATTAACGGGTGACTGACACCGCCTGGCCCACGCGCACCGATGTGCTAGTCGTGGGCGCCGGACCCGCGGGCGCCTCGGCCGCCGCCTGGTCGGCCCGACTGGGGATGGATGTCGTCCTCGCTGACGCGGCAGTGTTTCCGCGCGACAAGACCTGCGGCGACGGCCTTACGCCGCGTGCGATTGCCGAACTCAACCGACTCGGCCTCGAGGACTGGATTCTGGGCCATGGGACCAACAAGGGGCTTCGCGCGGCCGGATTCGGGCAGGAATTGCTACTCCCTTGGCCCGGCGGCTCACTGCCGGACTACGGTTCGGCCGTCCCCCGCACCGAACTCGACGACAAGATCCGCCAGGTTGCTCTCGACAGCGGTGCGGTCCCAGTCGAGGGCGCCAAAGCCATCGGTGCAGAACGAGATGCCAATGGCCGGGTCACCGGCGTCGTCTTCGACATGGGCGCGGACAAAGTCAGACATACGATCCACTGCGACCGGTTGATCATCGCCGATGGAGTGCGCTCCCCGCTCGGCCGGATTCTCGGCCGCACTTGGCATCGTGAGACCGCCTACGGCGTCGCAGGTCGCTCCTACGTCAAGTCCGGGCGCAGCGACGATCCGTGGATCTCCTCGCACCTCGAACTCCGCGGCGAACAAGGCGAACTGCTTTCGGGCTACGGCTGGATCTTCCCCCTCTCCGACGGCGAAGTGAACCTGGGCGTCGGAACGCTCGCGACGTCCAAGCGGCCGAGCAACGTGCAAATCCGCCCGCTCATGGAGTTCTATGCGAGTCAACGCCGACAAGAATGGGACCTCGGCGCCGAACTTCGCCTCCCGACATCCGCGCTCCTCCCGATGGGCGGCGCTGTATCCGGTGTCGCGGGATCCAACTGGATACTCATCGGCGATGCCGCAGGCTGCGTCAACCCGCTCAATGGCGAGGGAATCGACTACGGTCTGGAAACCGGGCGCCTCGGCGCCGAGATGCTGACTCAGCACCGCTACCTCGACAGTGCCTGGCCGGCGATGCTCACCGAGCACTACGGCGAGGCCTTCTCCATCGCACGCCGGCTCGCCGGTCTCATCACCGTTCCGCGGCTGCTTCCCGCCGCAGGTCCGGTCGGTATGCGATCGCACCGGCTCATGACCATTGCCCTGCGCGTCATGGGCAATCTCATCACCGACGAGGACAAAGACTTGACCGCTCGGCTGTGGCGTTGGGCCGGCCGCATGTCTGTCCGGCTCGACGAACGGCCGCCGTTCCGCGAGGCCTGAACCACCCCGATCAGCCGTGAGGTGGCGTAAGCGCCGTCACGGGATCGAGTCGACAAATGCTGGCCAAGTCGATGGTCTCAACCGGCAGCTTCAGCTCGGCCAACAGGAATCTGGCATCGTCGGCCTACCCTGACGCCAATTCCAAGGCCGTCGGTCAGGCCATCGTCGACGCGGGCAACAACTGCCGCTTCGACATGTCCGACCTTGCGCCGGCAAGTCCCTGGAAACAGCGGCGGCAAAGCCCTTTGGCTGATTTAATGGCTATCACAGCGGGCACCTCGGCAGGTGGATCGAGCACGCCTCGGCCCTCTGTCGAAGTGCCCGCTCACAATCAGCGCAAACCGCCCTGGCTCGCCATCGTCTTCTTCGCGTTCAAGCGTTACTTCGGCCAGGGCATGATGGCCGGCCCGGTCAAGTAGCCGCCTCATACGCGGCAATTGGGGCATGGATTCAGACGTCATAGTTGTCGGTGCCGGGCTCGCGGGCCTCGTCGCCACTGCCGAACTCGTCGAAGCGGGACACACCGTGCTCCTTGTCGATCAGGAGGGCGAGCAGGGCATCGGCGGTCAGGCATTCTGGTCGTTCGGCGGAGTGTTCCTCGTGGACAGCCCTCAACAACGCCGTATGGGCATCAAAGACTCGGTCGAACTGGTGATGCAGGACTGGCGGGGCAGCGCCCAGTTCGACCGAGAAGAGGACAAGTGGCCCCGACTCTGGGCCGAGGCCTATGTGAACTTCGCGACCGGCGAAAAGCGGGCCTATCTGAAGGAGCGCGGTCACAGCCTCTTCCCGATCGTCGGCTGGGCCGAACGCGGCGGTGCTCTCGCCGAGGGCCACGGCAACTCGGTCCCCCGTTTTCACATCACTTGGGGCACCGGACCCGGAATCGTCGAACCGTTCGAGAAGATTGTCCGTCAGGGCGTCGCCAATGGCTTGGTCAGGTTTGCCTTCCGCCACCAGGTCGACGAACTCATAGTCAGCAACGGCACCGTCACCGGCGTCCGCGGCACGATCCTCGAACCCACAGCGGCAGAGAGAGCCGCCCCCACGTCTCGGGTTGGCGTCGGCGAATTCGAGTTCACCGCTCAGCCGTCATCGTGACCTCGGGCGGCATCGGCGGCAACCACGACCTCGTGCGCAAGGCCTGGCCGAAACGCCTGGGCACTCCCCCGAAACAGATGATTTCCGGCGTCCCCGCACACGTCGATGGCCGTATGCTCGCCATTGCCGAAACGGCCGGCGCCAGCCACATCAATCAGGACCGCATGTGGCACTACGTCGAAGGCATCAAGAATTGGGATCCGATCTGGCCCATGCACGGCATCCGCATCCTGCCCGGACCGTCGTCACTCTGGTTCGACGCGACCGGCCAGCGACTCCCGCTCCCCGGCCTTCCCGGCTTCGACGCCCTCGGGACGCTCAACATCCTGCGCAAGACCGGCCACGACCACAGTTGGTTCATCCTGACGCAGACGATCATCGAAAAGGAGTTCGCGTTATCCGGGCAGGAACAGAACCCCGATCTGACCGGCAAAAGCATCAAGGAACTCATCAAACAACGCCTCTCCAAAGGTGCCACCGGACCGGTCGAAGCGTTCAAGGAAAAGGGAGGGGACTTTGTCGTCGCCGACGACCTCGACGAGTTGGTCAAAGGCATGAACGCGCTCACCGACGAGCCGCTCCTGGACGCCGCGTCCATCCGTCGCCAGGTCGAATCGCGCGACCGTGAAATGGACAACGACTTCACTAAGGACCTGCAGATCGCGGCGATGCGCCAGGCCCGGTCATACCGGGGCGACAAGTTGATCCGCGTCGCCAAACCGCACAAGATCCTCGATCCCGACAACGGCCCGCTGATCGGAGTGCGGTTGCACATCCTCACCCGCAAGTCTCTCGGCGGTCTCGAGACCAACCTGGATTCGCAGGTACTCACCAACGCCGGCGAAGCGCTCCCGGGGCTCTATGCCGCGGGAGAAGTCGCCGGCTTCGGTGGCGGCGGCGTCCACGGCTACAACTCACTCGAGGGCACGTTCCTCGGCGGCTGCATCTTCTCCGGACGCGCCGCCGGCAGGGCCGCAGCCAAAGCCATCCTCTAGTCCTCAAGATTTGGCCGATTTGGCCCGTGAAATCGACCAAATTTGGCGATTTGCGGTGCTTTAGCGGCCAAATCTTGGAGACGCCAGCGGCAAGGAATTCGCTCAGGCCGCCGTGACGCAGGGACTGTTCCCGGTCATAGCCGTTGTCACGAGTGTCATAGCCGCTCGCTAGGGTCGACGGTGTGTTGAGACTCGCCACTGTCAATGTCAACGGAATCCGTGCCGCCTACAAAAAGGGCATGGGCGACTGGCTCGCCGAGCGCGGCGCCGATGTCGTCACGCTTCAAGAAGTCCGGGCGCCCGATGAGATCGTGCACGCCATCACCGCCGACTCCGGATTCCATGTCGCGCACGCCGTTGCAGTCGACAAGGGGCGAGCCGGAGTTGCTGTGCTCAGCCGCAATGAACCGACCGCCGTGCGCATCGGTTGCGGGGATGACTACTTCGATGAGTCAGGCCGCTGGATCGAGACCGACATTGCGCTCGCCGATGGTTCGACTCTCACGGTTGTCTCGGCGTACGTACATTCTGGCGACGTCGGCACACCCAAGCAGGACGACAAATACCGCTTCCTCGACCAGATGATCGTCCGCCTCGGCGAGATCCGCGCGAGTGGCAATCACGGCATCGTGACCGGCGATCTCAACGTGGGGCACACCGAACGCGACATCAAGAACTGGAAGGGCAACATCAAGAACGCTGGCTTCCTGCCTCAAGAGCGCGCCTACTTCGACCGCTTCTTCGGCGAACTCGGCTGGGTCGATGTCCATAGAAGCCTCGCCGGCGACGTGGCCGGCCCCTACACCTGGTGGTCCATGCGCGGTCAGGCCTTTGACACCGACACCGGCTGGCGCATCGACTACCAGATCGCTACGCCCGAACTCGCTGCGCTGGCAACGACCGCTGTCGTGGACCGCGCACCAAGCTGGGACTCGCGCTGGTCCGATCACGCACCGCTTGTCATCGACTACGCCATCTGACTGAGGGCGCACCCCGGGCGGGATGCGCCCCCTCCTGACAGTTGCTAACTCTTTTTGGAACGGTTCGACTTGCCTCGACGCTTTTCGATCTTTCGTCGAGCCTCGTTTGCCACCGACTTTGTCAGCGTTATGTAGGACTTTTGAGCCTTCTTGACATCTTTGCGCAAGTCCTTGACGTCGGCTTCAAGCCGATCCACGGTGGACTCGAAAGTCGCCACCACCTTCTCCAACCGCTCGAGCGCCGCATCGCGAACATGTGCCACAGCGCCGGCGGCCTCAGCGAATGCGTTCGCCGGCGCCTTCGCAGCGACAGGAGCAGTTGCCTTCTTTGCCGGGGCCGCCTTCTTCGCCACAGTCTTCTTGGCAGGCGCCTTCTTCGCCACAGTCTTCTTGGCAGGCGCTGCCTTGACCGCGGCGGTCCTGGTGGCGGTTGCCTTCTTGGCGGTGGTCTTTTTTGCCGCCGTGGTCGTCGTCGCTACGCTCGCCTTTTTTGCGGGCGTAGCTGCCGCTTTCTTTGCAGGTGTTTCTGCCATGTGCCTTCACTCCTTCAGGGTCGAGTACTTGCGAGGCTATTGCACACCCCGGGCCAATGGAAACCATCTACGGCGATCCCCTCCTTGAAACTACATAACCATACGATATATTTGAGGTCATGGAGCAGCAAGAGATCGACGGGGCGGCGCACATCCTTCGCGAATTTGTCCTGGCTATGGTGCGCACTTCGCCGCAATCGGCCCTGAGTCGCACCGCCGCCGGGACCCTCTCGGTCCTCGACCGCTTGGGGCCACAGCCCATCACCACACTGGCCGACATCGAAGCCATCACGCAACCGGCCATGACCGGCCTCGTCCAGCGGCTCGAGTCGACCGGATTCATTACGCGCCAACCCGATCCCCTCGACGGACGCGCGGCCCTCATCGCGATCACCGATGACGGCCACACGACGTTGACGGAACGTCGGCGCAAACACGAAGACGCCATCGCGTCCCGCGTTGCCCAACTCGGGCCCGAACAGCTTTCAGTCCTTCTCGCGGCCTTGCCCGTGATAACTACCCTCACGGAGATTTGTTGAATTCACCCTCAACAGCCAGTTCAAAGCCCAGTCTTTTCGATCAGCCCAAAGCGGTCTATGCGGTCGCCTTCGCCTGCGTCATCTCGTTCATGGGGATCGGCCTTGTCGACCCCATACTCCCGGCCCCCAAAACCCAACTCACCGCGACCGAGAGCCAGGTGACTCTGCTCTTCACCAGTATCTGGTCGTCACCGCCAGCGCAATGCTCGTCACTCGGCAACATCAGCTGGCGTGGACCGTTCTATGGCGTTTCCGTCCTCATGGCCGTTGCTCTTGTAGCGATGCTCTTCCTGTTGCCTGACACCCCCAAACCCGAACACAAATCATCGTTGTCGGCGCCGCTCAAGGCCCTGACGCATCGCGGATTGCTGACTATGAGCATCGCAGCCCTGCTCTACAACTGGGGCTTCTTCACCATGCTGGGATAGGCACCATTCCCGATGCGCCTGGGCATCACCCAATTGGGTTGGGTGTTCTTCTGCTCGCCTTCTTCTGTGTCATCGGTGCGCCCCGACTGCAACGCAGGTTCGGCACCGGTCCGACCTTGTATGTCGCCTTCACCCTTTTCGCCATCGATCTCGGCATCATGGCGATCTTTTCGGACAAGCAGGCCGTGGTGGTCAACGCCAAGAAATAGCCCAAACGCCTCCAGGGTTGAGTCTGCCACGTGTGCTGCGCGCACACGGTGGCAGACCCAACCCTGGAGAAGATCCGGACGGACCTCCGGCCCGAGACGGATGAGGACGATTCCGTCAGCGGGCCGGAGGAGGCGTTGTCTCCGTCAGGAGATGTCGATCTTCATCGAGGTGCCCTTCTCACTGACCACCTTGATCTTGACCCCGGTAGCAGGCAGCTTGACGCCGGCAGTCGGCGCTTCAGCGAACCAATACTTCAAGGTGTCATCGAACAACGGCTGAGCCGCCTGTCCAATGACATCACTCGGCACACCGTTGGTGTGCAACGTCATCGAATCCGCCTGGTGCAGCGAGAACGGTGCGTCGTAGACCTGGATCCTGGCCCGCCATGGCACACCATTCGCGTTGAGGATCGGCGTGGGGTTCGCGTCGATCGGCATGTTGCGGCCTTCGCCCGGGTGCTGGGAAGCATTGTTGTCCGACTGGGAGGTATCCCAGTAGGAAACCAGCAGTCCATGACCGTATGCGTAGTGCTCGACCCAATCGGGCTTCGCGGTGCCAAAGCCAAAGTTGTACGGGCCGGTCTGCAAATACTTGTCATAACCCTCATACGTACGGTTGCCCGCGACGTAGTAGTTGTCGTATTCCGAGGTCGATGTGGCGCCTTCGACACTGTATCCGTCGAAAGTCCACGCCGATCCGCCATCTTCGGCGCCATCGGTCAACAACGCGGCACCATCAGCCGTGATCGCGATGTCGTCAAGGAACAAACCTTGCAACGCGAGGCCACCGTCGGTCTTGTAGTAGGAGCGGAACTTGATGTTCTGCCCTGCATACGCGTCCAACGGAATGGCGACGTCAGCCCACGCGGCTTGCTCGCCGTCCAGGGCGGGACTTGCCGACGCATCGCGATCAAGGGGTTGGCCACCGATCGTGCCGTCGAGAGACTTCCATGTCGCACCACCATCGGTCGAAGCCTGGAAGTATGCATAGTCGTATCCCTCCTCGATCGAATAGCGGACCTTGGCGGTGAACGACGCGCTCATCTTCGCTGTCAGGTCGATGTCCGTGGTCATGGAGTTGGCCAAATCATCGCCCATGTTGGAATAGAACTGCTTCGAACCCGTTGCCGGAGCACCGTTGTCGAAGGAGACCTCCTTCTTTGGCAGCACGACGACAGCACCTTGAGCCTTATTGGTGTTGTATTCCTGCGGACCGAGCTCGATGGTCTTCTTCTCACCCGCGGCAACGGTTTTGTAGTCGAGCCAACCCAGCTGCAGCTTTTCCCACGCGCCAAGGTCACCGGGTCGAGTACCGAGCGGTTCATCCTTGGCGTTGAGTCGGCTTTGCGCCATCAACGTCCAATACTCGTTGCTGTTGTCGCCGCCGCCGCTGGTGTCGTAGGCATCGGGCAGACCGAGGTCGTGGCCGTATTCGTGGACGAAGACACTCAGTCCACCGTTTTCGGGTTGAACCGTGTAGTCGCCGACCCAAAGGCCGGTGTTGCCGATTTGCGTGCCGCCGAGCCGGTTCTGCTCAGGACCCGTGAGGCCGGCGTCCGTTCCGAAGGCATACCAACGGTGTGACCAGATGGCGTCTTCACCTTGCTGCGGATCGCCATCGGCTTCGTCGCCGCCGGCGTGCACGATCTGGAAGTGATCGAGATAGCCGTCGGGCTCATTGAAGTTGCCGTCACCGTCAAAGTCGTAACGGTCGTACTGGTCATAAGCCGACAATGCCGTCTTGATCTGTGCATCGGTCTGGCCAGCAACCTTCTGCTGTTCGACCCAGGACTTGAGCGAATCCTGGATGAGATTCCACGTGCCCTGGTCTGTGCGACCGTAACGCGCCTCGTTATAGGGAACCTTTACCCAGTCCGACACCTCACCGTCGACCGTATAGCGACCCGATGACTGCGTTTTGTAGTAAGTCGACAGGGATTCGACATTGTCGCCCTGGCCGAAATACCGATCCTGGAAATGCTGCTGGTTGAAGTCCGGCTGCCAGATCGTCGAGTTGTCCTTGGTGCGGTCAGGCTCGGGGATCTGGTTGTTGAGCGGCCCCTCGAATGTCGTTGGCCCAGGCGTGCTGGGATCTGTGTCGACGTCCGGGAAATCCGGATGACGCTCGTTGCCGAACTCGGCAAGGATCACGAAGACCTTGTCGGCACGTTCCTGCGAGAGCTCAACATATTGATCCTGCTTCTGCGCCGGCTTGACTGTGCCCGTCTTCGCGTTTTTGTTGGCTTGAGCGGCCGCATCGGCGGGACTGACTCCCTCGCCGACCTTGACGACCGTGCTGCCGTTCTTTTGTACGGCCGTTGCTTCGCCATTAATCACGGACGTAATGCCGGTCTCCCGAAGCGCCCGGCGCTTGTCTTCGAGCGGGTTGGGCAATTCGTCACTCTTGATTTTTACGTGGTCGGCGCCAGCGACTGGCGGTACCGACGAGCCTGAGCTTGGTGTCGCGAAAGCCACACCAAATGAGGCGACGAGTCCAAGACCCAATAGGCCTGAGGTCACACGTCTCACAATTCCCCCTGAGAATATGTAGTTATGTCGAGACCGAATCGATTTGCCCGGCCGGTGTCACGCGCGCCCTGTAGGGCCAATGCGCGGCATACCAAAAGCGACCTTAAGCAAAATCTCAGGGAAATGGCAGTCTTGTATTTTAGGCCAACTAGGTATAAAGAACTATCTGCATTAGCTCTAACGAACCATGTGGTGCCTGATTCGCATGGGGCGAATGAGCCAATTGTTCCAATTCCGTCCGGTGGACTCCCATGAGCAGTAATCTCCCCACTACTAGTTGACTCGGGTAGTGAACGGGACGGGAGACCCTGATGACGAGATTTTTATATGCGTGTTTATTGGCATCGATGTGTTTTGTACTTCTGACACCGATCTCGGCATCAGCAGCCACACCGGAGTGGACCTATGAAACCGCGGTCCTCAAATACACGAACCTCAACCGCATCAGCCGCGATCTGCACACACTGAAAATCGACAGTTGTGTTGATCGGTATGCCGAGCGGCAAGCCAGGCGTATGCGTGATGCGCGCAAGGTTTACCATCAACAATTGTCACCGATCATGAGCAATTGCGGCCTGAAGCGCGCTGGTGAGAACGTCGCGTACGGATACTCCAACGGCAAGGGCGTCGTGAACGCCTGGATGCACTCGGCCGGACACCGTGCCAATATTCTCAGGAGTCCATACCGGCTCATGGGCGTGGGTGCAGTCCGTGATTCACGCGGTGTTTGGTGGGTCGCGCAGGTTTTTGGCACACCGAAATAGTGATGTCGGCTAGCCAAATCTAAAAGAATTTCGGATCATTGGCGCGCCCCCTTTACACAAATGGGGCAACCTGCACTAGGCTTACGCAGGAAGTTGCAGTGCCTAACATCGTTTGACCAGCTCGATCCCCGTCACAGGGGGTTTGCGATCCGATCAGAAGTTTGGAACAACACCGTGACGGTCGTCCATGAAAACCATGGATGAAGAATCGAAACTGAAGGAAACGAACAATGGCTACAGGCACTGTTAAATGGTTTAACGCTGACAAGGGCTTCGGCTTCATCGCTCCGGACGACGGCAGCGAAGATGTCTTTGCACACTTCTCGGCAATCCAGTCGAACGGCTTCCGTTCGCTCGATGAGAACCAGAAGGTTGAATACGATGTGGAGCAGGGCCAGAAGGGCCTGCAGGCAGCGAACATTCGCCCCGTCTGATCTACAAACGCTCTTGACTTAACTCGTCACTCTGGGAGCGCGAAGGGCCGGAGACATTGTCTCCGGCCCTTCGGCATTCCCTTTCTCCTATACGTACAGATCAGGTCTTCAGAGGTGCCCGCATTCGTCCCAGGCGCGCCGACCGAAAGCGGCACCCGGTGCCGAAGCGATGTAACTCATGTCGGCAATGGGATGAGCCACCGGTTCGGTCTGGCGATGCGCCGGAAATCTGCGGGCCGACTCGGCCAGCACGTTCAGATCTATCTCGAACGACGTTTCGTCCACTGATTACCCCCACATTGATGAGTGCCCGTTTTGATGGGACGACATAATTTGACGATAGCCTCATGTTTGTCGGGGCAAAACCCTTACTGATCGGTAGATAAGAGACGATGCGGCCTTGCATAGGCAATGATCAGCACGGCACAGCTATTCGACCCGAGAGAACAAACATGTCCCGCATTACCTGCCCTATTTTGCAGGGCAAGGTCACCAGCGCGGAACGCGCGGCAGAGTTCATCCAGGACGAAGACTCGGTCGGTATGAGCGGATTCACCGGCGCCGGTTATCCGAAACTCGTGCCGTCCGCCCTTGCCAAACGTATGGCGGCAGCGCACACCAGAGGCGAAAACTTCCAAATCGGGTTGTGGACAGGTGCTTCGACCGCTCCCGATGCGGACGGTGTCCTGGCCGCGGTCAACGGGGTCTCGAAACGACTTCCCTACAACTCGGACCCAACGATGCGCGCCCTGATCAACGCCGGCGAGGTCGACTACATCGACGCGCATCTGAGCCATTCGGCCCAAAACCTGTGGTTCGGCTTTTACGGAAATCTCGATGTTGCCGTTGTCGAGGTGGCGGCGATACTGCCCAATGGGCTGCTTGTCCCCAGCAGTTCGGTTGGTAACAACAAGACCTGGCTGGAACAGGCCGACAAGGTGATCCTCGAGGTCAATAGCTGGCACCCGCGAGAACTGGAAGGCTTTCACGACATCTACTACGGCACCCGCCTGCCGCCGCACCGCAAACCAATCCCCCTGACCAAGCCAATGCAACGGATCGGCGAGCCCTACCTTCGCGTTGACCCAGCAAAAGTCGTAGCGGTCGTCGAGACCAATCATCGGGACCGGAACGCAGCGTTTGACCCGCCCGACGTCCGTTCGGAGGCCATTGCCTCGCACATGCTCGACTTCCTGCGCCATGAAGTTGCCGCAAACCGGATGCCGCCTCATCTGCTTCCGCTGCAATCGGGCGTCGGCAACGTGGCGAATGCGGTCATGGCCAGCCTTCAGCACAGCGAGTTCGAGGGACTTGTCGCGTTCACCGAGGTCATCCAGGACGGCATGCTTGACCTCATCGACAGCGGCAAAATGGTGGCAGCCTCAGCAACATCCTTCGGGTTGTCCGACACTGGGGCACAGCATTTCCTGGACCACATCGACTCCTACAAAGGGAAGATTTTGCTGCGCAGCGAAGAGATTTCGAATCATCCCGAACTGGTGCGCAGACTGGGTGTCATCGCGATGAACGGCATGATCGAAGCCGACATCTACGGCAACGTGAACTCCACCCACATCATGGGGAGTGCGATCATGAACGGCATCGGCGGTAGCGGCGACTTTTCCCGCAACGCCTACGTCAACTTCTTTCTGTCACCGTCGACGGCGAGGGATGGGGCGATTTCTGCGATTGTGCCGATGGTCAGTCACGTCGATCACACCGAGCACGACGTACAAATTATAGTCACCGAGCAGGGTCTGGCCGATTTACGCGGTCTTTCCCCCGCTGATCGAGCCGAACGCGTCATCGCGAATTGTGCGCATCCGGACTTCCGCGATCTGTTGAGCGACTATGTTTCACGGGCGTGGGCAGCCCGGCCGCACGCGCGGCATACGCCGCATCTGCTCAATGAGTCGCTGAGTTGGCATCAGAGATATCTCGACACAGGCAGCATGCAGCCTTGAAACCTCGGTGTCCGAATTGCGCTGCGCTCGTCGCCGGCGAGCTGATTGTGAGCGCTCCAGTTCAGTCGCGCACCCAGAGGTAACGGTGTTCGGGCCGTCCGATCGCGCCATATCGGAGGTCGACCTGCGCCCAGCCAATCCGGACGAGGTACTCCAGATAACGGCGTGCACTGACCCGAGACAGACCCACCCGGTCGCCAAATTCTGAAGCCGACTCGTCGCCATCATGTTCCTTCAACCGTGCGACGACCTGTTTCATCGTGGTTTCGGACAAGCCTTTCGGAATGATCCGCTTTGCCGAACCCTCGCCGGCAAACGTGCCGAACACCTGGTCGACGTCGTGCTGGGCCAATGACTGCGGCGACGACGACCTTTCACCAAGCCGGGATCGTATGACTGCCACCTGCTCCAGCCGTTCGCGCAGGTCGTCGAAACTGAATGGCTTGATCAAATAATGCAGGACACCGAGTCTCAGGCTCGTCGAAACCGTCTCCGCATCGCGTGCAGCCGTCACGACCACGACGTCCACCGGTGGAAAGTCACTTCCCCGGAGCTGTTCGAGAACCTGGAGGCCGGTCATGTCCGGAAGGTAGATGTCCAGCAGGACGATGTCCGGCTTCAGTCGTCGCACCGCGGAGAGTGCCTCGGCACCAGACCGGGCTTCCCCTGCGGCCACGAAACCTTCCATTCGTTCAAGGAAGCCCCGGTGAATCCGACCCACCATAAAGTCGTCGTCGACGACGAGGACGCTGTACTCCACTGTTTTATCTGTCATCGTCCGCATTCTGGCTCGACGTTGTCGACGCCAACTGATTCGATGTGCAATGTCGCAACGAGGTGAGCGCCTTCACCATGCACGACCGCCACGTCACCACCGTGTCGCTGACAGGCCATCCGCGTCAATGCGAGACCCCAGCCGTGGGAGCGAACAACCGGATCTTCTTTGCTCGACCATCCGGCTTCGAAGATTCGGTCGGCGAACGCCGGATCGATGCCCCTACCTGAGTCCATGACGTCGATGACAATTGTCTTGTCGTCGTCCTTCACATCAACGCCGACCCGGCCGCCAGACGGTCCAAGTGCCTCAAACGCGTTATCTATAAGGTTGCCGATGACGGTCACCAAGTCAGCCGAAAGCTCTGGCGAGTGCGGCATGAGCAATGCGTGCTCGTCGAGGGCGAACTCGACGGCGAGTTCGCCGGCTCGAATCGACTTCGCCACGAGTAGCGCCGCTACCGCCGGATCCGCGATGCGACCGGCAATCTGAGCCACGCGCTCGTCCATGGCATGTGAAAGCGTTCCGATAAAGTCGAGAAGCTCCTGCCTCTCATCCAACTCAACCATGCCCGAAATCGCATGCAACCGATTCTGGAATTCGTGGACCTGTGAACGCAAGGTGTCGGAGTTGTCCTGCGCAACGGCGAGCTGGTGCTGCAGGTCGAGAAGCTCGGTGCGATCGCGCATCGAGATCACCGAGCCGGTCCGTTGACCCCGCACCTGAACCGGCATGCTGTTCAACACCAAAAGCCGACTCTCGACCGCGGCGACGGCATCGGTTTGCTGACTTTCGCCGCGCAGAATCAGCGCGAGTTCAGGCGACTTGCCCAAATCGGTCACGCTTCGCCCCACGGGCGACGTGCGCAGATTGAGTAGACGGATCGATTCGTCGTTGGCGAACGTGACTCGACCTTGAAGGTCAACCCCCACTACTCCCTCCCGTACGCCATGCAACATCGCCTCCCGTTGTTCGACGAGGGCGCTGATCTCGCGCGGCTCGAGTCCCAGGGTCTGGCGTTTCACCCTCCGTGCCAGCAGGAGGGAGCCAGCCACGCCGAGCACGCCAGCGAGGAGGAGATACAACAACACGCTCGGAGTTGCGGTCCCGAGCACTTGCCACCACGACGGGTAGTCCCTGCCGACAATGACATAACCGATGCGAGACCCAAGGTCTTCGTCACCATCTGAAATCACCGGTACGTGTGCCTCGACAGTCCGCCGATCGTAGCGTTCGGTCACTCCCGTCCAGGATCGACCCGTGAACGTGGTTCCAGCGCCGACATCCAACTGTGTGCCGACAGATAGCGGCACCGTGGCGCTCCTGACATCACCGCGATCGTCGACCACGATCACATAGGTCGCCCCGGCAAAGGAACGGCTGATCTCCGCTTCCACCTTCAGCGCCTCGGGCTGGTCACCGGACTTGAGGTCATCCTTGACGATGCCATTGGTGGCGACGGTCTCGGCGCTCGACAACATCCGACGTTCTACCGACCTGCGAAACGCCGCGTCGGTCTCCGCGGTCGAGACACCGGCGACGGCAATGACGACGAGAATGACAATGCCCATTTGCAGCAGCAGGAGCTGACCGGCCAGGGAGAGACGACGCATCCTAGGAGTGTGCCCCATCGGCGACGAGCATCGGCGATCTCACTCACGACCACAATGACCGAAACGTTCTTTTGGTGCACAAACGAACGTATGTGGTGAGACCTGCGCCACTATCGCCTACAGGCCGCACACGCAGCCCATTCAACCAACGAGAAGAGTCACGATCATGAACCGACGGAGAAAGTCCGCATTTATCGGCGCCGCGGTCCTGGGCTTGCTGGCTGCGGCCGGTTGCAGCGCTTCGGCCGGCGGGGGCAAGAGCGAGAGCGTACGCATCATGGTTCCCAATTCCCCCGGTGGCGGCTACGACACCACGGCCCGTGTCGCGGCGAAGATCATGGAAGACGAGAAAATCGAATCCAACGTCCAGGTGTTCAACCTCGAAGGAGCTGGCGGGACCGTCGGCCTTGCTCGCTTGGTGCAGTCCAAGGGGGACGGTGGCGAACTCATGCTGATGGGACTCGGGGTCGTGGGCGCGGTGTTCACGAATAACTCCGACAGCACACTTTCCGACACCACACCCATCGCGCGACTGATAAGCGAACCCGAGATCGTAGTCGTCCCAACGAATTCAAAATACAAGTCGCTGGACGATCTCCTCGCTGACTGGAAGGCCGACACCGCCAAGTTCCCGATCGGTGGCGGATCCTCACCCGGCGGCCCGGACCATCTGGCTCCGCATCTGCTCGCCGACGAGATCGGCATTGAGCCCAAAGCGGTCAACTACGTGTCGTATGACGGCGGCGGCCCCCTCCTCGCCGGATTGCTGGACGGCGAGATCAAGTTCGGCGTTTCGGGCGTCAGCGAATACAAGGATCAGATCGAAGCCGGACAATTGCGCGTGCTCGCGGTGACCAGCGCCGAGCGGGTTCCAGGCTTCGATGCGCCCACGCTCATGGAACAAGGCGTCGATCTGGAATTCACCAACTGGCGCGGACTCGTTGCCCCGCCCGGGATCTCCGACGACGACAAGAAGCAACTCATCGGCCTCGTGAACAAGTTGCACGACACCGATGCCTGGGTCGACGCGGAGAAAAAGAACGGCTGGACCGACGCATTGGCGACCGGTGAGGAATTCGGCACGTTCATCGAAAGCGAAAACCAGCGAGTAGAGGATGTACTGACGAAGCTGGGTCTGGTCAAATGACCAGCTCCCAACTGGAGCACAACACCGTCAGCAAACGGCAGGCCGGCCTCTCCGAATTCGGGGTGGCCGGCCTGCTGGCCGTGCTCGGCGGGATCGTCCTGTTCGAGGCAAGCCGCGTCAGCGAAAGCCTGACCCAAAGCAATCCGCTCGGGCCGCGAACCGTCCCGATCGCCGTGGGCATCCTGCTCCTGATAACCGCAGGACTGCTTGCGCTCGACATCGCGCGCGGTGGCCAAGGGGAGGCCGAAGAGGCCGAGGATGTCGACCTCTCGCGCGGCACAGACTGGTTGACACTTCTGGCCTTGGTGGCGCTGTTCGCCGCGACCGGCCAGCTGATCCCACTCATCGGGTTCCCCGCAAGCGGGATCTTCCTCTTCTTTGGTGTCGCGCGGCTTCTGGGCAGTCGCAGGCTCTGGCTGGACATCGTCGTCAGCGTGACCGTTCCGCTTGCCGCCTTCCTCCTGTTCACACAAGGGCTCGGTGTCTATCTGCCCGCCGGCCCGTCCTGATCCCAGCACGCCAAAACGAGGTTTCACGTATGGATTCACTCAACAGCCTGCTCGATGGCTTTTCCACAGCACTTCAGCCTGAATATTTGCTCTACGCGTTCATCGGCGTGGTCTTGGGCACCTTCATCGGCGTTCTCCCGGGCATTGGTCCCGCGATGACACTCGCGCTGTTGCTACCGGTCACCTTCTCCCTTGACCCGTACGCCGCACTGATCATGTTCGCCGGCATCTACTACGGAGCCATGTATGGAGGCTCGACCACCTCGATTCTGCTCAACACTCCCGGCGAGAGCTCAACGGTCATGACCGCCGTCGAAGGTCACCAGATGGCAAAGTCAGGTCGCGCAGCCCAGGCGCTGGCGACGTCGGCCATCGGCTCGTTCGTGGCAGGCACCATCGCCACCGTGCTCCTCGTGTTCACCGCGCCGCTCATGGTCAAGGTGGCCGTCGGCTTCGGACAGCAGGACTACTTCGCCATCATGGTCTTCGCCTTCGTGGCGGTGAGCACAGTGCTTGGCGGCTCGGTCGTACGGGGTATCTCCTCGCTTGCCCTGGGGCTGATGCTGGGCCTCATCGGCATCGACGCGGTCACCGGCCAGCAGCGCCTGACCTTTGGCGTACCGGAGTTGTCCACCGGCATCGACGTGGTGGTGGTCGCCGTCGGGCTTTTCGCCGTGAGCGAGGCCCTGTGGATCGCGGCGCATCTGCGCAAATCGAAGCCCGAAGTCATTCCCGTTGGTACCGCCTGGATGAGCGCATCCGACTGGTCACGTTCGTGGAAGCCGTGGCTGCGAGGCACCGCCCTGGGATTCCCGCTCGGCGCGCTTCCCGCCGGTGGTGCCGAGATCCCGACCTTCCTTTCATACGTGACCGAAAAGAAGTTGGCCCGTCATCCCGAGGAGTTCGGTCACGGCGCCATTGAAGGCGTCGCCGGTCCGGAGGCCGCCAACAACGCGTCTGTCGCCGGGACCCTAGTCCCGCTGCTAACGCTCGGACTGCCGACCACGGCGACCGCAGCCATCATGCTGGCTGCGTTTCAGCGATACGACCTGCAACCCGGGCCGCTGCTTTTCGAGAACAGCCCGGATTTGGTCTGGGGGCTGCTCGCGAGCCTGTTCATCGGCAACACGTTGCTGTTAGTGCTGAATCTGCCACTTGCACCGATTTGGGCGAAACTCCTGCAACTTCCGCGCGCATACCTGTACGCAGGGATCTTGTTTTTCGCAATCCTCGGCAGCTACAGCGTGAATGCCAGCACGGTCGACGTCATGGTGCTGCTGGCGGTCGGAATGCTTGGCTATGTCATGCGCCGCTATGGCCTACCGGTCGTTCCGGCAATCATTGGCGTGATCCTCGGCCCGGAGGCCGAAACCCGACTCCGCCAATCCCTGCAGATCAGCAATGGCGACTGGTCGATCCTGTGGTCAACGGGCTTCTCCATCGGTGTCTACACGGTCATTGCCGCCCTGTTTGTGTGGGTGTTCGTGCGCATCGTGCGCCGGCCACGTGTAGGCGCCTCCGTCTGAGTATGGATGCGGTCGTCACGTAGTTTCTGGTGCTCGCCACAGGACGGCGAAGCGGTGCCGAACTCACTATTCGCAGCCGACCCCGTCGCCGTCTCGATCGAGTTTTCGACTGTAACCGGGGTCGCCTGCGCGGATCGGCGCGCGGCCGGCCGCCCGCACCGCATCGCAATTGCTATAAGAGGTAGCCGAGCCGCCCCCTTGCGCCGGCTCGGCAGCGGGCTTAGCTGATTGCTCCGATGGAGTCGCCGACCTCTCGGGCCCGCCGCCCAGTTTGATCGGAGAGGAGCGCGGCAGCCCCTGCCTCGGACAGGTTTTCAGGATTCTGGCCATGGTGTCATGTTCGGCACGGGTCACCCAGAGTCCGTACTTCTTCTTCACGGCGATCTGGCTCGCAACGAATCCGCACCAGCTCTTTTTGTATGGGGGCAGCCAACTCGCAGCATCGCTGTCGCTCTTGGAGCCATTGGAATGGCCGTCGACAGCGCGGAGTTCCAGGAAATCATTGGCGAACAACTCGCGTTTGCCTGCCGACCACTGCCGGGCACCTTTTTGCCAAGCATCACTCAGCGCGACGACATGGTCGATCTGCACTTGCTGAGAGGTGCGCTGCCCCCTTACAAAACCAATCACGGTTCCTGTATACGCGGATGTCAGGGTGCCGGTCAGAACCAGGCAACCATGGGTGCCGGTTTTGAGAGTGAATTTTCTGAGATCACGGCGCAAAACGTCGTTGCGCTGATCACATCCGTTGCGATCGAGATCACGCCAGCTCTGCCCGAATTGCTTGCGGGAATAGCCTGTTTTCGACGCACGACCCTTGACCGCCAACGTCGCCAACGCGACCAATGCCGCGCCAGGTCCGTTGGCCGAGTGCGAGACAGCAGTCTTGGCCGGTGCCGATGGCATAGACGTTGCCGGCGATGTGGGTTGGCTGCCGCTTGGTCGGTCGGTCTTCAGCAGCGGAGTACTCGCGGCAACCGGGTTCGCTCCCGAAGGGCTGCAGGCAACGAGGGTGACGAGCGCGATGACGGAAAGAAAGGCGCCGCCGAAACTCACTCGGCCGGTCGGTTTCTGACCAGCCGCCACTAGCGCTTCTCGCAAGCGATGCCGTCCTTGTCGCGGTCGCGCGCCTTTTTGTTCAGGTCGTACACCTTCTTGTTGCGGGTGAAGTTAGTGACTTGCTTCCCCGACGTTTTGTCTCTGGCCCCGGGCTTACCGACACCGTGGTGATAGTCCTGGTTCAGCTTCACGCAATTCGAATACTTCTTCACTGCAGCATGCGCGGGCGTCGCAGTTCCCAGCGACAGCGCCGAGCCGATCAGAAGCGCCGCTGATCCGCGCATTATTTTTGTTTTGCCCACGATTCCCTGCTCCTCGAGTTCCCGACTCCTGATTGTGCAGGGAAGTGCCGCGGCGCGTGGGTTTTCCTACTAATTGCCCAAAAATACGCTCTGGGCGGGATTGAAAACATGAGTGGAGACGGCCCGATTTCATGAACTGCGGTGCCATGGGAGAAGATGGTCCGATGCCTTCAATCACCGATCAGCGT
>JACMOZ010000314.1 GCA_014377785.1 Aeromicrobium sp. | reverse complement strand
TCAACGCCACCACCGGCGAACTCCTCCGCGAGCACACCATCAACCCCGACCGCGACTACCAACCCCGCGGCAAACCCCAAAAATGACAGAAGGCCGAACCCTTCACAGGTTCGGCCTTCCGGGATGTCCTAAGACATCACATGGTAGCGGGGACAGGATTTGAACCTGTGACCTCTGGACGTGATCAGACGCCTATCCCGGACTACTGCAACTCTCGGGTCTCCTTGGAAAACCTCGGGTTCTTGAGGAGATTCCCCATCGGACACCTCCAACTATATCGGAACGCCCTGGAACGTTTGCCCATCATTTCTGATGCCTTTTCGATGACGTGTCGAATCCACCGACCCGACGAGGACTGTGCCCCTAAGCGAGGTGCCTCCATGATCGGGCCGCCACGCGGCGGCGCCACACAGCCACTTTGAGCCGGGCGCGTGGGTGCTGCAAACCACCCACTATGACGCGGGTGTTTGCGCCGGCCGCCCAGCCAGCAGCCGTTTCCTGCCTAGACCGCGTCTGGGCTCGCCGCTGCACGCCGAACTATCCATGATCGGTCCCGAATCGCTAACTGCCTGAGGGCTTGCGTAAATTGGTCATTGATCTCGACTAGCGCCGTCTCTTGGGCGATGGTTGCTCGGAGTTCCCGGTGAGCCGTCGGAAACACTTCGGCGACTCGGGCGCGCGCCACCTCACGTAACGCTTCGCTTTCAAACCGGCCGCGCCAAAGCGCCGGGACCGCTTTGGCTTGGACTCGAGGATGTGGGTCGTAAAGCGCTCCGAGAATAGTTGCGTCGAAACTAGGAGAAGCCAGTCCACTTATAGAGAGTTGGCAGACAGCGGTCACCGCCACTAGCCGGACTTGGGTGTCAGGGTCTCGGGAGGCCGCAAGCAAGGGCCCTTCCGAAGTCGCCTGGTCGTAGCCGAACTGGACCATGAGGGCGAGCCTCGTAATGTCCTCGAGGCGCTGGTCAACCGCTGTGTCGTTTGACATGACTGAGCGCACGGTGACAGGTAGGAATGCGTCTTGAATTTGGGCGCGTTCGATCAAGCCCTCCGTCGCGAAGGCCTCAAACGCCAAGAGACACGATCGGCGCTGCTGGGAGTTGGTGGTCGGGGCAGTCGCGATCTTGAGGAGGTGTGCGACGGCATCTCCGTTCACGCGGCCCTGTGACAGGGCGAGGCGTGCGAGGTCGGTTGCCGGGTGGGTACTCCAACCAGTCCAGCTGCCCGTCGCGGAGTCCCGGAGCTCTTGCGCCAGCAGGCCGAGGCTGGTCTTGATCCCCGCTTCGACGCGGTGTTTCGGTACGAGGCCTGGTGCGATCGCAACTGCTGACGGGATCTCGCTTTCGGGGATTGTTTCCAAAAGCGCGTCGCGGAAATCAGATCTTGTTGACTCGTCGAGCAGTGTCCAACAGGTGACCAGGGTCTCCCAGCCGGTGGTACGCCAGTCCTCGTTAGCGAGAACTACATCAGACAGGCCCGCTCCGAGAAGCCGGGCAAGAAGCGTGGGAGGGAGTTCGTCAAGCAACTGGGGGAAGAGCGACCGGGCAAGAAGTCCTGCTTCCCAATCGTTGAATGCGTAAACACGCTCAACTGCGACCTGCGAACGCACGAGAAGCTTCCCAAAGAGGGCGAGCTCTATGGTGCCGATTCCGCCGTGCAGCCGCATGTCAAGCGGCGGACCCTGGTAGTCACGGACGAAATCGTCGACGATGCGGTCCGGAAGCTCAGCCCACAGCGAGTGGCAGATGCCGAGCCAAATTTCGCGGTCGCGCACGCTCCGTCCATCGTGGAGTTGATTGACGAGGAGATCCTCGATGGTGGACTCAGTGAGAGCCGCTTCCATCGCCGACACCAACTGATTGGTCTCTCGGCCGCCGCCCTTGGCCCACAGTGCGATGGCGCGGGCGACATCCTCAGACTCGTTGCTCTTGGCCAGAATGAGCGCTGCATGCTGGCGCTGGATCTCAGGGAGCATCCATAGGGCACCTGCCCAGCTGGCCTGCATCTCGGCTGACTGAATGTCAGTTCCTTCGACCGTCTGCGACCCAATGGACCACGTTTTAGTCCAGGGGCTTTTGAAGGAGTCCCGGAACTGCTTCTCAATAGAAGTTTTTGCGGCTTGATCGACCCACTCACCGATCCACGGGAAGGTGGTCAAATCGTCCCGGGAGCGTCGCCAATACAAAATGCGGTCACGGCCAAACCAGTGGCCGATGTTGTCGAGGGTCATGCCGAGGTTCTTGCCAGCGTGACGCCGGGCTTCCTCCAAATGATGATGGGAACGATCAACCCATCCATGGTCAAAGGACCAGGTTGCGAGTTTGCAGTGACTGCGTGCGATGACGTCGCGCGAGCCCGGTCCGGTGAGTCCGGAGAGCTTTCGTTCGACGCGCGCGAAGTCCCTCTCAGTCGCATCTGACATCCATGCGATCAGGAGAGATCCGAGTACGCCGGGCAGTCCTTGCCTCTTCGCGACGATCTCATAGTGCTTTCGGGCGGCTTCGCCTTCGCCTGCAAGTTCGGCCCTGAGGCCCTCTGCCGCGCGCCGTAACGGCGTCATCCGCTTTGGCGCTTCGTCCAGCGCGCCGTTGAACGCCGACGGAAGAAGTTGGATCGTGCGTTTGAATTGGTCGACGTCGTCGCGACCGGTATCGCGCAGCGCGGGGATGTTCCAGGAGATGCAGGCCTGGTACATCTGGTCCTCAGCGGACTTATCGAGCTTCACTGAACAGCGCCTCCCGCCGCTTGGTGTGGGTCAGGTCGGCGAGTGCGGCCGTGATCACGTCGACCATCGCGCAAATCGACTCTTGGCTGCCGGGCGGGCCCGTCTTCACGTAGGCCAAATCGCTACCACGGTCGGAGAGGTACTTTCTCAGCGCGCGATACTTACGACTGTCTTCAGGTCTGTCCATCCAGATCACGGACACCTGGACGGTGCTCCCCTTGAGCACGGCCTCGATCTCTTCCTTGGTGCCCGGCCGAATTTGATCAGCAAGCAGCACAACGACCGCGTGCGCCTCGCTGACCCGGCGAACGAACTCTTCGTTCATCTCGGTGGTCCGACGCCCAGCATCGAGTTCCCACCGGTCAACGACCAGGCTGAAGGGCCGGGTCTCGTCTCGACGCAAGCGGAACTGGCTATCGGCCGACCTGACCATTGCATCGAATAAGTCGCGCTGTTCGTTGACGTCTGCAGCAGACGAGATGAAGAAGACGAACTCGAACGTGAAGTTTCCGCCCTTGAAGAAATAGTCCTTCGGCCCGACCGACGCTGTCATGCCACCACGCGCCGATCCTCGACGAGGTGAGTGGACAATTGCGCAGCGGACACGGTGTCAGCGTATCTGCGGTTGCGGCCATTGCGGGCGTCGTCGCCCTTCAGCCCGATCACCGCCAGCACGCACTGGTCGTCGGGCCACCCGCCCGGTCCGTATATTGCGGGGAGCTTCAGTTGCTTATCAGGCCCCACGGACTAAGTGTGGCGAGCCATTCCGCCGAGACACAGCGATGGAATAGACAGCGTTTCGGGCCGACTCGTGTGTCATACGACCGCGTTAGTTAGCCGAACTGCCCGCTCGCTGCGCCCGCGCGTCGGAGGCTGGCGACTCAGCAACTCAGCGCTAATGAGGTGGGGTTCGTTCTAGGGTGTTGGAAGTTAGGCGCGGACTACTGCGGCTGGCTTCATAAGGCGACGGACGGGGACCTCCATGATCGACTTCACGAACGGCACCATCGTAAAGCTCAGCCCAATCCAACCGGACCCCGACGTCGTCGCCATGCTGGTGCAGGGGGAACAGATTTTCCGCAGCTTCAAGGGCATGCGCGACTCGGTTCACTTTACGAGCAAGCGAATCATCGCCGTGAACGTGCAAGGCATCACCGGCAAGAAGACAGACTATTCGTCATTGCCGTACTCGAAGATTCAAGCCTGGTCGGTCGAAACCGCTGGTCGCTTCGACCGCGACTGCGAACTTGAGATCTGGTTTAGCGGGCTCGGCAAAGTACGACTCGAATTCGCCGGGTCCGTAGACATCAAGGTCCTCGGCCAGATCATCGGCGACCAAGTTCTGTAGTCCGCGACCTTCCTCCGTCTGCCGGCCTTC
>JACMOZ010000313.1 GCA_014377785.1 Aeromicrobium sp. | reverse complement strand
CGCGCACGCAGCGCTGGTCTACGACGGCGACATGGCCGTCGCCTGGGCGGAGTACGGATCACCCGAGGAACTGCCCAGCATCCATCACCGCAAGGAATACATCGCAACTGCCGAGCAACTGCCCGACTACCGGGTTACCTGCATCCTGGTCGAGCGCAGCCTTCGCGGTCAGGGCCTCACGCCGACCGCGCTGCGCGGCGCCATCGAGCTGATGGCGCAGGCCGGCGGCGGCCAGGTCGAGGGCTACCCGCACGATACCGGCGGAATCCGGAAAAAGAACTCGTCGTTTCTCTACAACGGCACCCGCACGATGTACGAGCGCGAGGGCTTCACCTACGATCGGCCCAAGGGGCAGGGCAACTGCGTGATGGTGCGCGAGGTGGCCCCCAGCACACGCCACTGACCCGCAAGCCGAATGGCTATCGGCGCAGTCCAATGTGAGGAATCCACTCGAGTCAGAATGCGGTCTGCCCTTGTGCACGGTTCTGACACCGCTTCACAATGAGAGCCAGAATACGCCGAGCGATCCCATCGACGGTCGCGCCAAGATCAGCACCACCACGACACATCCTGCGACGATGAGCCATACCCAACCGTGCTTTTTGACGTTCCCGATTGCCATGGCGAGAAGTAGAGGCACCGACAGGAACATGATCGACATGATTACAGTGACTACTTGGAACCCGAGGGCAGATGTGCTCCTGATCGATGCCGCAACGACTGTGAGTGCCGGAATCAACGAAACAAGAGTTGCGACCCCGCCGATCACGCCGACCACCCAGGCGAGTGCCCATCGAATACGGTCAGGGGGGAGGCGCACAACTCGACTCATGCTGCGAGCTCCGAGACGATGAGACGGGTGACATCAGCAATGACATCGTTGTTGTTGGGGGCGCTGGCTTCTTCTGTTCGGGTGAGAATGCACATCGCAATCGGTTGTCCTTTTCCCTGCCAGAGCACTCCGGCATCGTTGACGACTCCGTAATCGCCCGCGCCGGTTTTGTCCGCGAGCTCGAACGGTCCGGACAGGCCCGCACGAGCTCGTTTGCCTGAGGTCGTGTTGCGCAGCATCAAATCTTGGAGGCGGCTGCGCGCGAGCTGGCCGGCATCGCCGTCAACAAGAAGAGCTTCCATGATGGCAACCATGTCGTGGGCGCTAGTGGTGTCGCGAACGTCTCCAGGAATTCCCTCGTTGAGCTCAGGCTCTATGCGATCCAGCCGTGTTTGTCTCGCGCCGAGGGCTTTAGCGAACTGCGTGATTTTTGCTGGTCCGCCCAGCTCACGGAGAAGAAGGTTGCCTGCTGTGTTGTCCGAGAATCGGAGTGCGGCGTCTGCCATTTGATTCGGCGTCATCGTCATCGATGTTGAAGCGGCGGCGACCGGAGAATTCACTACGACATCAGCGGCACTGAAAGAAATTGGTGTGCTCCAGTACTGGTCTTCATACCCGCGTAAGCGGAGAAGGTTTGCGACTGCCAGCACTTTGAATAGTGAGCACATCGGCACAGGCTCGGTTGCGCGATGGTTGATGTGACGTCCGGAACGTACGTTTTTCGCGCTCACGGCAATCATCACCCCCGATGTCGACTCGAGCTGACGGACACTTTGCCCAAAGGTTGAAGCCGCCGAGGTTGGCGTTGGGCTCGTTGTCGTGCAGCCAGCAAGGGCGATCGTCGCTGCGCCGCCGACCAAAAAAGATCGTCGAGAAGAATGACCTATTGTTCGAGAATTTGACATGCCGACCACTATGCGGGCAATTGCACCGTCATGTCCAAGCATCAAAAGGGCCGACTAATCGCAAACATGCATAGTGCATGATGGCACCGTGGATCTTGTAGCCGGATACGAGTCGTTCGTTAGCGTGAGTCGACGAGGCAGCTTCACGCATGGCGCGATCGAATGCGGCATTCTGCAATCAGTAGCCAGCCGACGAATAGCCAACCTTGAGAACTATCTAGGCGGACAGCTGTTTGATCGAACATCTCGTCGAGTCGAGCTAACGCAGCTTGGTCGAGACTTGCTACCGTCGGCCTCGGCACTCGTCTCGCTCTCCCGGGGATTAAGAGACCAGGCACATCAGTTCCTACATCGCCCCATGACCTTCGCCATGCCCACCGCTGCCGCCATTCGGGATCTCGCCCAACTCACCGTTGCTGCAAACCTCGCCGAGATCCCTCTCAACATCGAAACCGCGGATCCTCTCGTGCGCAGCGATTGGATACGAACCGGGCGAGCAGAACTCTCCGTCCAGCCGGTCCCCGCCTCAGACGCGACTTGGAAGGTCGAACTCGGCCTCGCCTCCAGAAACCCCATCGACGACAGTTCAACGATTTTTCTCGAGTCCATTAGGCGTCGCCGAGGGCAATCTGCCTCCAGGGCTCGCAGGCTGTGGATACAAACGGAGGATGACACTCCGCACATACGTGATCGGGTCACCCTCCTGGGAAATTCAGTGTCGCTTCTACCCACACAGATCGAAATAGCACCGCAGTTGGTCAGGGCCGTGACTTCAGTCCTCCAGCACGGCGATCTGCTACTTGCCTCTAGGAACGAGGCCACCCAATTGGGACTTCACTGGTATGAGATTGGAGAAATCCGACTAATTAGGGGGTACTCGCTCAACAGCCACTCCGGCGAACGAGACGCCGTGTTGGTTGAAGCCTGCGGAGATCTCATCGCGACGGCCCTTGGGGGCAGGTCTAAATGACGCTGAACGCGGACTTTCCGAGCTCTGAAACACACACACGCCGGGTCTTGATCGAAGCGCAGGAACGACTCGCAGAAGCTGGCCTGAGAGGAAGCTTCCTGGTCAGAAACCTCGACACAGGCCTCGAACTGGGCATTGAGCCTGACATCACCTTCCCCATCGCCTCGCTGGTGAAGATTCCCCTCGCACTGACCGTGCTTGAGCAATTCCGCACGGGAAGAGTGAGTCCTGGAACCACAATCGAACTCCTTCCGGAAAATCGAACACCCGGACCGACAGGGCTTTGCAACTTCTCCTACCCAACGCGAATAGCTGTGATTGACCTTCTCTTTCTCGCAATCTCCATTAGCGACGACACCGCCGCCGACGCTCTCTTCACACTGTGCCCGCCGGACATGGTCGATCAGCAGATGAAAGATATGAGCATTTCCGGCTTACGGATTCGGCACACGATTCACGACCTCTACCTCACTCTCGCTGAGCGGCTTGCCCCACACGAAGCGCACCTCGCCCAGGCACTCGCAATTCAGGCCGGCACCCGCGGCGGTGGCCATCTCATTCCACAACTCGACGTGTCGCACGCCAACTCCGGCTCAGCCCGAAGCTTCGTGCAACTCCTTGATCGAATTTGGTCCAATGCGCCAAGTCTCGAAAGTTCAACCGAAGTGCGCCGGATGATGGGCACCAACCTTCTCAAGCACCGCCTCGCCCCCGATTTCGCCACCGGATCCTCCCAATGGGCATCGAAAACCGGCACGTTCCTCAACCTGCGACACGAAGTAGGCGTCGTCGAACATGCCGACGGCACCCGATTCGCCGTCGCTGCTCTCACCGAATCCAGTGTCCCCGTGGCGACCCAACCCAGCGCAGAACAAACAATCGGGTATGTCGCCCGGATACTTCACGACACTCTCCGCAACTGAGCCACACTCTCACCCGCGCTCGTGCACGCGGGCAGCGACGCCGCGTCAGGGGCCGAGTGCAGGAACCAGCACAACAGCTTGGGATTGATTCGCCGTCTCAATAGCCGGACACTAAATCTGCTGCCAGGGCTTCGGGCTGGCGCAGTGCAGCAGCGGTCTCACTCGGTAATGGCTCGAGATCACCGGGGCGGTTCGCCCGAGACCAAAGGGTGAGGTCCGGCGCCTGGTTGTGTCGACTTCGGCGGAGAGTGTCGATATTAGGTGTGCTAACGGACGGCGACGCGCAGGTCGATGAGTTGTTGGGTGTGTACGGGAACGTGGTTTTCTGCGAGTCCGTCGATGAGGCTTGCAAGGGGAATGGGCTGGTCTAGCACGAGCGCGTCGTTGGAGAGCAGGATCGCCGGGATCAGCACCGAGGATGCGTGGTCGCTGAGTTGATCGGCGACGTCGCAAAGTATCGTGGATTGACTTCGAACGTGGTCGATCAAGTCGGCCCTACCCGAGTGGTCGGCGACGATCCGGTCCAGGTTCCAGGCATCGAGAGAAATCCGGTTGTCGAAGCTGGGCCGCGAGCCCGAAACGACTCCGAGCGCAACCGCCGCGATGGTGGCATCCACGCTGAGGACATGTGCCAAGATCTGGTCGGGGTTCCAACCTCCGTCACCGGCTTCGCCGAGAGCGGTTCTGGCCGCCGCCGTTAACAGCTTTTCATATGCGCTACGAAGGGCTGTCGTGACGATTTAGTGCCTCCTCTACCTGCTTTTGTGTCCGCTGGAATCAGAGTCGTGGCGACGCTGGATTGCTTCGGCGATCTGGGAGATCCGCTGTAGCCGTGCGTCCCATGACGCCCCGACCATGGAAAGTTGCGCGACTGCGCGAGCGAATTGCGCATCATTCAACCTGTAGCGCATCTCCCGACCGATGGGGGTGGCATGAACCAGGCCAACACGGGAAAGCACCCCAAGATGCTTCGCGACGGCCTGACGTGTCACGGGAAGCCCGTCGCTGAGGCTGGTTGCCGTGCCGCCACCAGCTGCCAAGAGCATGTCGAGCAGGCGCCGCCGGGTGGGGTCACCGATCGCAGACCACAGGTTATCGTCGATTACATCAGTCATCGAGCAGTAACCATGTGCCTGAGATAGTCGCGAAGGCTGGAGAAGTGCGTGTCCCAGCCGACGGAGTGCTCGTTGTAGTGCTCCTCGAGAACGGCAGCCTCCCACCCCATTTCGCGGAACCCCACCTCGGTCAGACGAACCGCGGTGCCAGAGCCGCTTGGCACGAGCTCGAATGTCACCAGTAACGAGTTCGCAGCGGTCGCGACATCCCCGTCGGGATAAACCCAACGGAAGGAAAACAATAGAGGGCGCTTCGCTTCAACCACCGTGATAGAAACGACCTCTGCCTCGGCCGTGGCTTTGTCTCCCCAAACAAGCTCACCGATGGCACCTGAGACAGGCTGCAAGATTGCCTCAGCATGCCACCATTCCCGGATGTGCGCGGGACTGCTGATCACTTCGTAAACCACCTCGGGCGAGGCGTCGATGCGGAACTCGCGTTCGATGCGTCCGTATTCCATTTTCGTCCGGCCTTCTGCAATGTTTGATTGCACGTCACCGTACTCCGAGCGCACCGCTCGCGCAACCGAAGGTTGCCTGAAAGGGCAGGCAATGGCGGACGTTACCGGTAGAGTCCGTCAGTTCGCGATTCCAGCCCCTGCTCGGTGGGCTTCAAAGACCATGGTCGGCGAGCCGTCGGTGTGGGGCGTGCGATTCCAGTCTTTCCACACCCCGGCCACTACAAAGCCAGCATCGCGCAGTTGCTTTTCGATGAGTGCGCGTTCTCGAAAGGCGAGAGTGAGCTGCTCGGTGATGTGTTCTCCACTGTCCTCAAACACGTTGTGCGCGGTCAGCACGATCCGTCCGAGTTTCATTT
>JACMOZ010000312.1 GCA_014377785.1 Aeromicrobium sp. | reverse complement strand
GACCGCGCAGGTGTTGAACACCACGACGTCGGCCGGGACCTCGCCAGTGTTGGCGGCATAACCGGCAGTTTCAAGCAGACCGGTGAGCCGCTCGGAGTCGTGGACATTCATCTGGCACCCGTAGGTGCGGACTTCATAGGTACGTGGGTTCATCGCAGCCCAAGGATACGCGTTGACGGCGAGGGCTTGAAAATCCTCCGCGGCTCATTACGTTTTGGTTAAGACGGCTTGGCAAATTGACCACTAGCTATAGGGGAAGACTAGGTTCGACAAATGTCCCAACGAAGCGACAGCGCTGCCGCGACCCCATCGACGTCGATGGTGTCGATGCAAGGCGTTCAGAAATGGTTCGGCCAGCTGCATGTTTTGCAGGACATCAATCTTGAGGTCAAACCCGGCGAGGTAGTCGTCGTGATCGGCCCGTCCGGTTCAGGCAAATCAACTCTGTGTCGGGCGATCAACCGGCTCGAAACGATCGATGAGGGCACGATCCTCGTCGACGGCGACAAACTCCCCGAAGAGGGCAAGGGCCTCGCGCAACTCCGCGCCGATGTCGGCATGGTGTTCCAGTCCTTCAACCTCTTCGCCCACAAGACAATCCTCGAAAACGTGACGCTCGGCCCGCTCAAGGTCCGCAAAGCCAAAAAGGCCGAAGCCGGGAAACTCGCTCACGAATTGCTGGAGCGAGTCGGCATCGATGAGCAGGCCGCCAAATATCCCGCTCAGCTGTCCGGCGGTCAGCAACAGCGCGTCGCAATCGCCCGCGCGCTCGCCATGGAGCCCAAGGTCATGTTGTTCGACGAGCCCACCTCTGCACTCGACCCGGAGATGATCAAGGAGGTCCTCGACACCATGATCGACCTCGCCAAGGGCGGTATGACCATGATCGTCGTCACTCACGAGATGGGCTTCGCCCGCACGGCCGCGGATCGGGTCCTCTTCATGGCCGATGGACAGATCATCGAGGAAAACACGCCCACCGAGTTCTTCACCAATCCGCAATCGGATCGCGCCAAGGATTTCCTCGGCAAGATCCTGAAACATTAGTCACCAATGAAGGGAAAATCATGAAACGCACACGCATTGCCGTGATCGCGGCAGCGGCGGCCTTGATTCTGGGGGCCTGCGGCAACGCCGGCGAAGAGAGCAAGAGCCCGGTTGACAACAAGGTCGACTCCAATGCCGCGAGCAATTTCGCCGACGGCTCCCGGATGAAAGAGATCGCCGAGGCGGGCAAGGTCAAGATCGGCGTGAAGTTCGATCAGCCCGGACTCGGTTTCAAGAGGGCCGGCGTTGCCGTACCGACGGGTCTTGACGTCGAAATGGGCAAACTCATCGCCGCGAAGCTCGGCATCAAGGCCACCGACGTCGAATGGGTCGAAACGATTTCCGACAACCGCGAACCCTTCCTGCAAAAGGGCACGGTCGACTTCGTCCTCGCCTCCTACTCGATCACCGATGACCGTCGCAAGGTCGTCGGCCAGGCCGGCCCCTATTACGTCACAGGCCAGCAGCTCCTCGTCAAAAAGGGCAGCGACATCAAGAACGTCGCTGACGTCAAGGGCAAGGAAGTCTGCTCGGTCACCGGCTCTACGTCACTCGTGCAGGTCGAAGCCAAGGGCGCCAAGCCGCGCGGCTTCGAAACCTATTCGCAGTGCCGCGATCAGGTGCTCGATGGCGCCGTGAGCGCCATGACTACCGACGGTTCGATCCTTCTCGGTTATGCCGCCGAAAACCCGGACGAACTCGAAGTCGTTGGCGAGCCGTTCTCCGAAGAGCGCTATGGCATCGGCTACAACCTGGACAAGCCCGAGTTGTGCAAGTTCATTGTCGACACGATCAAGGAGGCCGAAGACAACGGCGACTGGGCCAAGGCCTTCGAAGCCACGCTCGGCAAGTCCGGCGTGAAGACACCGACACCTCCTGCGATGGACGCGTGCGCCTGATCTGACTCGTTGTCGGGGCCGTCGCAAGGCGGCCCCGACACGTTCGGCCGCTACTTCAGAGAGGATGGTGATGACCCATGCAGGTCTTGATCGACAACTTCGACAGGATCCTTGAAGCGTTTCTGACGACGCTTCGACTGTTTCTTGTTGCCGGCGCACTTTCGCTCGTCTTTGGCACGATTCTCGCTGGCATGAGAGTCGGGCCGATTGCGATACTCAACAAGGCCGGCGCCCTGTATGTCGCGATTTTCCGCAACACGCCGTTGCTCGTTCTCCTGCTGCTCGTCGTTTTCGGTTTGCCAAAGCTTGACGTGCAACTCGGCTACTTCAACATGAACGTCCTCGCCCTGACGGTTTATACCTCGACCTTCGTGTGCGAGGCACTCCGCTCCGGGGTCAACTCCATACCGCTTGGTCAGGCCGAGGCCGCACGTTCGATCGGACTCGGATTCGGCCAAACGATGACGCAGGTGATCCTCCCGCAGTCCTTCCGGGCCGTCGTGCCACCGATCGCCAGCGTCCTGATCGCACTGACCAAGAACACTTCGCTTTGTTCGATTTTCGGGATGTTCGAAGCCACGGCCGCCATGAAGGGGCTTTTTAACGACAATGCCGGCGCGCGGATCCCGATCTTCATCGGCATCGCCCTCGGCTACATCATCATCGTCGAAGTCATTTCGGCTGCAGCCGCAATGATCGAGCGACGCTGGAGGATTGTCTGATGGCCTCATCCGTCCTTTTTGATGCGCCCGGGCCCAAAACGATCGCCCGACATCGCGTCTACACGATCATTTCCGCCATCGTTCTGCTCGCCATTGCCGGTCTCGCCCTCTGGCAGTTTTGGCGCAAAGGCCAGTTCGCGGGGCAGTATTGGGAGCCGTTCGTCACACCCCGCATCGTCAATGTCCTGCTCGAAGGCCTCGGACAGACTCTCCTCGCAGCCGCCTTCGCGATCCTCGGCGCCTTGGTTTTCGGGCTGTTCTTCGGTTCGGGGAAACTCTCCGAACACCGAGCCATCCGGTGGCCGTCCTGGATCGTGGTCGAGTTCTTCCGTGCGGTCCCGCTCCTCCTCATCATCATTGCGACCTGGTACGCCGTCGGCCCGACTTCAGGAGCCAATGCGTTCTGGGCCCTCGTCATCGGCCTCGTGCTCTACAACGGGGCGGTGTTGGCCGAGATCGCCCGCGCCGGCATCCAGGCAGTGCCCAACGGTCAGTCCGAAGCGGCCTATGCGATCGGCATGCGCAAGTCGCAAGTCATGAAAATCGTTCTGATCCCGCAAGGGTTCAAAATTATGCTGCCGTCGATCATCAGCCAGACAGTCGTCGCCCTGAAGGACACGAGCCTGGGCTACGCCATTCTCGCGCCCGGGCTGACTGTCGCGGGCAAATTGGTATACGGCGAGTTCCAGAATATTCTGCAGACCGGCTTCGTGCTCGCCCTGCTCTACATCATCGCGAATATGGCTTTGTCCTATGTCGCCACGTGGGCGCAAAAGCGGTTCGCCGGTGAAAAGAAGATCGAAGTCTCAGCAGTGGGTCTCATCACGGACCGTTCAACGGGCAACAGCCAGAGCGGCATCGGCGGCTTCTAACTACACTCAAACGTGTGACCGAGCGAAATCAGGACGAGTGGTTCCTGGCCAGACATCGGACGCCGGTCATAGCGATCCTGGTGTTGCTCACGCTCTATGCCGTCAGCAGCACTGTGCACTATCTTCGCAGTTATGACTACACCGATGATGCTGTCTCGGCGTACCGATCGGCTCAAAGCAAAGGCCTGGCCGTCGGACTTCTGAGCCAATCACAGAGCGAGGGCCTCATCGATAACGGCAAGGCCATTCGCTCAAGCATTGAGCGGCTTGAGAAGCCCGGGAACGCCGCTTTTACGCCCGTGTTCGATCGGCTCATGGCCGAGGTCAAGTCCGCGCCGAAGTACGTCGGTTCGGCGTCAACCGGCGGCGCATGCTTCCTGTTTCCAGTCATCCCCGTTGAGGGCGAGTCCATCGACAAGATCGTGGGCTTCACCCGATTCTGCTTCAAAGACCCGAACGATAAACAGACGTACTCGGCCGTCAGCGTCGCCATTTCGAATCGTTAGCTCTTCTTGTCCTTCTGCGTGACCCAGAGGTGGATCGTGCCCTCAACGGTCACCGTGCCGTCCGCCAAGACAGCCTTGACGGCGACCGGGACGTCCGGCCCGTTTGCCCAATCGGCTTCGGTCGATTGGGCCGTGCAGATGAGTTCCCTGGCGGACTTGGCGAGGTATTCCACCTCGATGCCCTCGGGCAGCCAGCGCATGTCGGCCGGACAAGTCGCCTCGGCGAGCAAACCCATGGCGGCCTCGAGGCCGTTGCAGGCCGCGATCGCATGAATGGTGCCGATGCGGTTCTGCACCGAGCGACGTCTGGGAACCCTAGTTGCCCCACAACGTCATAAAAGATGTGGCGCGTGGGCCCCGTTCGGTATGACGTCAGAGGACGGTGGCCCTGATGCAGAGGACATCGGGGAGATTGTTGCGAACCTCGGCCCAGGTGCCGCCCTCGTCGTTGCTCACCCAGATGGCGCCATGCCGCGTGCCGACATAGAGTCCGGCCGATTCGGCCTGGTCCGTGCTGAAGGCATCGCGTAGCACGGCTGTATAAGCTTCGGGCGGCAGACCGGGACCGGTCTCGCGCCACGTCTCACCCGCGTCGTCGGAACGCCACACACCCGGTTTGCCTCTGGGCGGGAAACGCTCGATGTCGGCGACGAGTGGAAACACGTAGATCGTGTCGGGTTTGTGCGGGTGCACGACGATCGGGAAACCGAAGTCGCCAGGAAGCCCCTCGGCGATCGAATTCCAGGACTGGCCCGCGTCGTCGGAGCGGAACACGCCGCCGTGGTTCTGGGCGAAAAACCGGTCCGGGTTCGCCGGGTGCATGGCGATCTTGTGGACGCACTGGCCGTATTCGGGCGTCTCGCCGGGGATGAACTCGGCACCGATGCCGCGATTGAAAGGATCCCAACTCTCCCCCGCATCTGTCGTTCGATAGACGCCACCGGTCGACATCGCGACCGTCATCGTGTCGGCGTCGGTGGGATGAGGCACGATCGTATGAATCGCCTGACCGCCACCACCGGGATACCACGTGGGCCGGTGCGGGTGATCCCACAAACCGCGCACCAGTTCAAAGTTCTCACCGCGATCGGTTGACCTGAAGAGGGCCGAGGGCTCGGTGCCGGCATAGACGACATCGGGCTGATCGCCCGGGGCCGGCCGGAGTTGCCAGACGCGTTCCAGCGTCGTGCCGGTGTCCTCGGGGAATCGGATCGCCCCGCCCTTCGTCTCGGTCCAGTTGTGGCCGAGGTCGTCGGAGCGGAAGACCTGCGGACCCCAGTGCGGGCTGGTCGCGCCCGCGAAGAGCCGTGGGCGGACACCGCGGTCGTCAATCGCCACGGAATAGATCTCCTGCATCGCGAACTGGGGTTCATCCCAGGTCCACTCTTGCCGGGACTCATCGGAGCGCCCGATGAAGAGTCCTTTGCGTGTTCCCGAGAGCATTATCGTTTCGGCCATGATTCCTCCCACAGAATCTCGATCTCGCCTGTTCACGAATGGAGGACGTGTTCCTTTGTCGAATCTACACCGAATCGGCGCGCTTGAGCCGTCATTATCGCCTACTGCAAAGAGACTCCAAGAGCGGCTCCAGATCGAGCGCGTCATCGCCGCCGGCGCGCATACGACAGAATGGGGTGGTGATCCCACCGACAAACATCCCTGTCCCCGTGCCCGACGGATGGTCTGCAACCGTCCCGGACGAACACGACGTGCTCGATCTCACCCAACTCCTCCACAGCCACGAAACCACAGCAATCGGCAGTTCATCGGCTTCGGTCGAGGGCGTATCGGCCGACGTTTGCGGCAAGAACGAAGTCGCCTGCGCCCACATGATGGTCCGCGACGCCAACGGGGCGGCACGTGGTTGGGCAAGTGTCCACGACCGGGCCGCCGGTCGCGTCCTCGGTGCCGTCACCATTGACCCCGAACTCGACCAACCGACCGCCGATGACATTGCTGCTTCGCTCTATGCCTGGACCGAACAGGCCGCTATTCATATCGGCCGCGAACGCGGACTTGAGCAGACACAACTCGACTCGGGCACCTTCGCGGACGACAAACGTCAGCAACGCTGGGCGCAAACGGCCGGCCTGAAGCACGTTCGGTCCTGGTGGCAAATGGCCCGACCGGTCGTTCCCGCCGAAGCCGATGATGGCGTTCTTCCCGACCCGCGTGACGAGGTTTTCGTACGACAAGTCCGTCGCGGCAAGGACGGTCTTCCGGTCGAACTCGACTTACGCATAGTCCATGACCTGCTCGAAGCGTCGTTCGCCGATCATTTCAACTCCCACCGCGAAACGTTCGACGAGTTCATCTTCAGGCTGCGTTCGGATCCGGGACACCGTTGGGACCACTGGTGGATTGCCGAAATCGCCGATGAGGGCGAAGCAGACCCCAAGATCCGGGAAATGCTGCCCGCCGGCACTCTTGTCGGCACGGCGTCCGAGGGAGACGGTGATGCTCCCGACGGCACGTACGTGTCTTATCTCGGCGTACTTCAGTCCTCACGAGGCCATGGCGTCGCCAAAGCCCTACTTCATGCCGTCATCGCCGATGCGGCCGAGCGTGGACGCAATCGGGTCACGCTCGAGGTGGACGTCGATTCGTCGACCGGCGCGGACGGCCTCTATCTGGCGCTGGGTTTCGAACCGAAATACACCACCCAGTCTTGGCACAAAAATCTGCCGGTCTCCAGCTGAGTTCACATACTGCCGAGGGCTTGGGCCTCCACGTCGAGCTCCTGACGAACAACATCAAAGGCGACTTGCGGCGCGTAGCCCTTGCGAGCGAGCAGGCCGACAAGCCGGCGGATCTGCACGTGCTGGTCGAGTCCCTGCATTGTCCGAAGTTTGCGCTGCACCAGTCGGTGCGCGGATTCGCGTTCGGCCTCGGGATCGAGTTCGGACAATGCCTTCAGGGCAACCTCCTCATCGACGCCTTTGCGCCTCAGCTCCAGTGCCAAGAGGTTGCGGGCGAGGCCCTTGCTGCGTTGGCGCGATTGCACCCAAGAACGGGCAAACTCGTCGTCGTTGATCAGTCCGGCCGCCTCAAACTTGGCCAGGACGGCCTCGGCCACCTCGGCAGGCACATGCTTCTGGGCAAGTGTCTGCGCGAGGTCGGCGCGACTGTGAGCACGAACGGTGAGTTTGCGCACAACGATCTCCCGCGCGAAGCTCGCCACTTCGACGTCGGTCATCTCGTCGGGGTTGGCCTTCGCCTTCATGACTCAGTTCTCATGACTCAGAAGTCGATGTCGCTGGGAATCGCCCCAACGACATCGCTGGGCTGATCGCTGGGCTGATCGACCTGGGCGCCGATGCCCATGTGCTCCATGATCTTCTTTTCGAGCTCGTGGGCGAGGTCCGGGTTGTCCTTGAGGAACTGACGCGAGTTCTCTTTGCCCTGGCCCAGCTGATCGCCTTCATAGGTGTACCAAGCACCGGCCTTGCGCACCAGGCCCACGTCGACGCCCACATCGATCAGGCTGCCTTCGCGGCTGATGCCCAGTCCATACATGATGTCGAACTCGGCCTGTTTGAACGGCGGAGCGAGTTTGTTTTTGACGACCTTGACCCGGGTGCGGTTGCCGACCATGTCGGTGCCGTCCTTGAGCGTCTCGATCCGACGCACGTCGAGACGGATCGAGGCATAAAACTTGAGTGCCTTGCCGCCGGTAGTGGTCTCCGGTGAGCCGAACATGACTCCGATTTTTTCGCGCAACTGGTTGATGAAGATCGCGGTCGTGCCCGAACCGTTGATGGCACCTGTCATCTTGCGCAGTGCCTGGCTCATGAGGCGAGCCTGCAGACCCACGTGGCTGTCGCCCATCTCGCCGTCGATCTCGGCGCGCGGCACGAGAGCGGCGACAGAGTCGATGACAATGATGTCGAGGGCACCCGAGCGGATCAGCATATCGGCGATTTCGAGGGCCTGCTCGCCACTGTCGGGCTGCGAAATGAGCAACGCGTCGGTGTCGACGCCAAGTCGCTTGGCGTATTCGGGGTCGAGCGCGTGCTCGGCATCGATGAACGCCGCCACTCCGCCCGCTTTCTGCGCATTGGCCACCGCATGCAGGGCGACTGTCGTCTTGCCCGAAGACTCCGGGCCGTAGATCTCCACCACCCGGCCGCGGGGAAGGCCGCCGATGCCAAGAGCGATATCGAGTGCCGTGGCACCGGTGGGAATGACTTCGATCGGGGCGCGGGGCTTGTCGCCGAGGCGCATGACGGCGCCCTTGCCGTGGGCACGGTCGATCTGCGCCATCGCGTTGTCAAGTGCGCGGTCGCGGTCTTCGGGCTTGGCCTGCTGGGCTTTGGGGGCGGTGGTCTTGGAGACGGCCATGATTATCCTTCTTGTGAGCTGGGCGGCGGGTTATCTACGACGCTAGGAGGACCCTCAGACAATTGTGAGCCTCATCGACTCGCCTGTGGATGATGTCTTCCCCGCGTCAACCTGTGTACGACTTTAATCCGAACAGGTGTTCGATGAAAGCGACACGCCGGAGCCTCCCTAAGATTTGGCCGTTAAAGCACCTCAT
>JACMOZ010000311.1 GCA_014377785.1 Aeromicrobium sp. | reverse complement strand
TCACTGCAGGGCTGCGCAGAGAAATAGGCCGCCCTCGGATGTCGCTCTCCCAGGGTTCCTCTCTCAGCGTCAAATTTTCCGCGCAGTGCACGAGTGATGGCGCCACGTCGATAGGCTCCGCACAAAAAGGGGGCTTCAGATGGGAACAAGAATCGACGGCCGCAGGGTGCTGAGAAGCGCCACAAGCGTGCTTCGATCCATTGGTCAGGTGGTCATCACGGTGGCTCTTGTCTTCGCCGACGTAGTCAGGTCGGGCTCTGGTGGCGGGGGCTCGTCGTCGGCGCTTCCACCGGTAGTACTACCAAGGTCGGAGACCACGCCTTCAGATCCGCTCTTGACCAAGAGAAAAGTCCCGACGGAGAAGACGCGCCGCAAAAGGCGCCGACCGTAGCCTCTTAACGCGCTGATTCACCAGCTGTTTGGGAGTGAACCGAGGATCGACTTCGCTTACGTGGAAACTGTTTCTTACGACGTTCCGCTTACAGGCACCTGAGCTCGACGGTCACAACGTCAAGTTCCTCGCTGGAGCACCTCGCCAGAGGCCCTCGACAATAGGAGCTGTGTAGGCCGGCGTTCGGCCTATCAACACCAGGGTCGCGTTTGCCGAGATCTCCGATTTGGACAAAATGAATGGCACAGATTCCCCATTAGTGCGTTTTCCTGTAAAACCACGTTGCCCCGAAAACGCGGTGATCTCGGCGGACAACTCACCTGTCAATCGGACAGATTGAATGGCACGGGACACAGCGGAACGCTTGTAGTCATGTCGGTCTCACGAGCGGCCGCGATCCTACGCGTCTAGTCCGTGGTCGGTATCACGGCCTCGCTGCGGTGAGCGGTATTTGTAGTGTTCGCTCGTGTTGCCCGTTGAGGGCCGGCCTATCTCGGCAGCGCTAGTTGGATAATCACGTTTGTTCAAGTCGACAATGCGCTGCAGTTCGGGATCAAGCTGTTCGCCCGGATCTCTCACCGCTGCGCTAACTTGGTCGATTCGAGCGATCATCGCCGCCTGGGCTGCAACTACCGAGATCGGTTCTTCCGCCAAAAGCCGGCGTTTCATTTCCTCCGACAACACCAGCTGGCCTGTTAACGCTTGCGTCAAATCTTTGAAGCGTGGCAACTCAGCCGGGAAGTAGTCATCTCGTTGGAGGTCGTTATCCCGGTCTGCGAAATAGCTGGCCGATGACACGTCGTAACCGACCCACCAAACCTCACCGGAATCGGCATCTACTACCTTCGTTTTGCTCACGCCTGTGCCTGCGCTTGCGGCTGGTATCCGGGGGCTTTGGCAGCCTCGCTCCGCACCCCGGGTAGGGGTTGGGGGCGCATGTCGGGGAACATGCCTGCCGGTGGCCGCGAATACGGGAGGGGTTCGCCTGGGTTGTTGGTGTCGGTCGAGTCGGCGAATGGCCCATCGGCGCTCATGAGGACGGGCATGTGATGGTCGAGGTGGTCTCTCCACCACGCACTCATCCCGGTTGTGCCATCTTGGCGCAGGTGCTCCCACGCCCTCCACAGCGACTCGAGCCGCGATGTCGCCTCTGCTGACCTCCACCATTCGGCTGACCAGCGTCGTTGGCCGCGTGGTCCGACCACGCGCATGTACGTATAGCTGAGCTGCTCGCGCACGAACTCGTCGACGGAGCCGAAGACCAGTTGCGGGGCAGCGTTCGCCTCTTCCTCTTCACTGGCGGTCTCGTCAAGTTCGTCGTATCCGCGGTCACTCATCGTCATGTGACTTCTGCAGGCTGGCTTCGACCCAAGGATTGCTGGTAGCCGGCGCTGAGCTGGCTATTGCGGGATCGTGAGCGCGGATCGATCTGCGCACTGATTCGGCTTGTGGGCCGCGCATCCATGGCACCGTTTCGATCAGGGTGGCAGGCGCACCAGAGGCGAAGACGACCGCCCGCCCGCGGGGCAGGGCGCTGAGATCTGCGACCTCCAGAGTGCGCTCCCTATGCAGTTGACGAGAGAGGGAGCGTTGCCCTTTTCCGATCGACACGGACGATGTTTCCTTGTCGTAGTCACCGATGAGCTGAGATAGCTCGCCGAGGAACTCGGTCTCCGCGACACCGCCTCCGTAGACCTTCACGTTTGAGGCCGACCACAGCTTTCTCATGCCCTCCCGGCCCCAGACCTGCACACCCTGTGACCAAGACTGCAGGACAGTCATCAGGATGATTCCGCGGGATCCGTAATGCGAATACAGGTCAGGAAGATTGCGCCACCGGCACACGTTCGCCGCCTCATCCAGAACTCCGAGCAGGGGGACGGCCAGGCGTCCGCCGGGTTGTGTGGTGGCAAGTTCTTCCGCCGCCTCGACCGTGATCGCGGTCAGCGCGGTGACGAGCGGGCCGGCTGTGCCTTGGCCTTCCATCGAGAGGCTGTACAGGGTGTCTTTACTTCGTACGAACGCGTTCGGATCGAACTGGGGACGGCAATCGCCGTCGACGTTGCCGCCAAGGGGTGTGACCCACTTGGCAATGCCGCTGATTTTCAAGCAATCGACCATCTGTGCTGCGGTTCCGTAGACGCTGTCGCGTCGTCTCGGCTCACCGTTGACCTCGCCAGAGACCGCATCGGCCATCCCGCTGTAGCCGTGCCGTTCGAGGATCCGAACAGGTTCAGGTTCACCCGGACGAGTAGTCCACGTGAACACCTGAGTGATCGGCCGATGATCGAGAGCCGCGGCAAGTAGAAAGCCGGCGAGAAGGTTCTCACCGGCCTGATTGAAGTACGAAGAGTTCTCCCCAGCCGCACCACTTATTGTTGACGAGGCGAAATGTGCGGCCAGCCGTGCTGCCCGCACGTCGTCAGTGACGTAGGACAAAGGATTCCACCACCAGGTTGCATCTTCCCTGGCCAGCCCCTGCGGGTCAAAAGCCCACACCGTGGATCCGTTGGCCGCCCGTACATCACGAGTCGCGTCGAGTACGTCGCGCTTGTTCGACGTGGTGATGACCGCTCCCGGTGCACTCAAAATCGCGGGGATAGCCCGGCTTGTGGTCTTGCCTGTGCGGGGCCCCCAGACGTCGACGTGCATGTCCTCTGGCGAGCCGTAGAGCCACTGCCGGCCGACTATCGAGATGCCGATCGGGACACCCAGCCAGTTGTCGACGCCGAGTCGCTGCGCAGTCGCGCGAGCACCCTTCGTCGACAGTGCAGCAAGGTCCCTGCCTTTGCCCATGTATTGAGCAGCGCTGTCGACTCGTGTTCGGCGTTGCCGTCTTCGAGCGACCAGGACGGCGATGGTGATCATCGCAGCGATAAGGAGAGCCGCGCCGATGATGCAGATCCAGGTCGACGCCGGCGGCCACACGTAAGTGCCCTTGATCGTGCCGAAGAACACGGTGAAAGGGTTCCTGGGAAGTTCAGGATTCACGTTGTCGATCTTCGACCCGAGAGTGATTGCCACCCACAGCCCGCCGACGACGACCACGATCGTTCCGACCAGGATCCAAATCAATGCTCCATCAGCCACGTTCCCCGGCTGTTTGCGGCGGTTTGATATTTGGCTCACACCGAAACCTCCCGATCAACCACGGGCGCACGAGCCACGTCATGCCACAGCTTGTTTGTGTCGTGAATGTGCAACTCTGCCTCTGTCAGCTGCACGGTCAAGGGAATCCCGGGACGACCGCCGACTTTGACTAAGAATTTGCCGCGCCCGGGCGGATCTGCTTCCTGCCCGGTAGCGGGATCCCATGCCGGGGGATCTTGCCATCCCTGCAGCATCTCCTGCTCAGCGCGTGACATCGCAATGGCCGAGTTCAGCAGCGGCATTTCTGACGCGGGGAGACCGCCGCAGATGACTATCCCGGAGCGTTCCACGAACCCTTTTGCTTTCATCCGGTCTTCCTCACTCGCCAAAGACATCAAGTCGGACATTGTGTGGGAAATCATCGCCATTCCGACCCCTCGCTGGCGGTTCAGTCGGGTGAGGGCATCGACCCGGTCGACCATTCCTCGGCCCGCGCGAAGCGCTCGCCACAGTTCATCCATGATGACGAAGTAGTGACGCCGCGGTTCGAGGCCCGCGTCAGCCAGGGCGGTAGCGACGTTGACGGTGCCGAACCCAGCAGACCAGCATGCCAGCAGCACCGCGGCCTGCAAATCAGTTTCGGAGTCGTCAATGCTCGACACGTCGTAGACCACTGGTCGGTCGCGTTTCATTCGCGTAGTTGTCTGTTGGGAGAATAGTTCTCCCAGCCGACCTCCGGAAACAAGCCCGATCAGTGAGGCCTCCAGATCTTCGGTGATCTCCTGATAGCGGTGCAGGTCGCCGCGATCCAGAGCGACGGTGCGCAGCTCCGGCGGTGCAGCTTGTATTACTTCCAGCAGATCCTTCAAGACCGGAATCCCGTCGTGCTGTTCGTCGAGTAGCTTCAACGCCCGGTCGACGATGGTCTCCTCGCGGTCGGTGGGGGACGCTCCGCGCATGATTGTTAGAAGCGCAGACACCATCGTCTGTCGGCGACCATGAGCGTCTTGCAGCACTTCAACGGCGAGACGTTCGTTCCGTTTGGCGTTGTCCGAATGAACAGGGAGGGAGCCGACCAGCTGCGCGATTCGCTCTCGTAGCGCGATCGCTTCGTCTTGCAGCGTCGGCGTATTCATGTGGCGCAGGTACTCCAACTCAGCCTCTTCTTCACGGATAGCGTTTCGCTCGGAATCGGCTGCGTCGCGCAGCAGCTGCGCGGCTTCTCGCGCTTCCCCGGGATCGAGAACGTTCAGGTACCCGCGGCCACGGCCGAGGGTGATGACCTGTCCGTTGAGCTCTTGGATCAAGTCCACGTAGTCAGGCTTCAGATCTCCAAGTACCAGCGGCATAGACCCGTAGCCGGCCAGTCCTGTGGCCATCCGCCGAACGACCGTGGATTTCCCCAGCCCCGGCTTGCCGAGAACGAACACTGAGGGGTTGGAGATGATATTTCCGCGCTGGAACCACGAAATTGGATCGCACAGCACCGGTGCCTGGTTGAACAGGTGCCGTCCCAACGGGACCCCGATCATTGGAATCCCGGTGCCGACGCCGAACGGCCACAATCCACACACTTGAAGAGTTGTGCCTCGATATTCTGGCGCCGCAGAGACGATGACTGCTTCGCCGGCCCCCGGCCCGCGCCATCCGCGCGGACCAGGCCGGCGGGCCACTACGGGCGCCGGCGTCTTCGACTTCGCCGCAGCCTGCGCCGCTGCGCTTCGCATTGGAACCGGCTTCTTCCGGAAAATACTCATCAGAATGCCCCCCGAAGTTCAGCGGCGATCTTTAAATGTTTGGGTAGGACGAGGCCGAGAGGGAGAGCTGCGGCGAAGGCTGAATCCTGACTTCCTGTGACGATTCGCAAGCGGAGCCGTGCGGTTGCGGAAAGATTGTCGATCGCAGCCCTGGCGTCGGCCGCTCGCTCGATATCAGTCACCGTCGCGGTGACTAGCATTCCGAAGTTGACCAACCCGGCACCAGAGGCTTCCTCCTGCGCTGTGGCGAGTGCGGCCAACGTGCCCACAACGTCCCGCTGCGCCGGACGATCGCTTGAGGTCATGTTGAAGTTCGCGGCGCGGAGGTCCGCTTCAACAATTCCCGCAGCGCGTGCCGCATCGATAGGTCGGTATAGCCATGTCACACGCTTGCGTGCGACATCGCGATGTGGGGCCAGCAGACGCGTGAGGATGCTTGATTGCACGATCCCTCGCGGGGCTTCGGTCATCTGCCAGGTCACTGACAGTGCACTGTCGTGCCGATATGAGTCCCAGTTGGCCTGATGGCCAGATGGACCAACGTCGGGCCAGCGCAGCGCGGTTCCCTCGCCCGCTGCGTGGGCATCATCAATCAGAGACGCAACCTCCGGGTCGTAAGCGATCCGGACCACTTCGCACAAAGCCTGAGCCGACAGTGGTCGAGCTGCGCCCGCTCCCGTGGCCGACAGCCCTTGAGTGAGCCCCGGCAGGCGGGATGCAAGCTCCCGCCCCATCTCATCTTCGCCGCGGCGTCGACCGCCTGGACGGGGGGCCGCGCTGAAAGTGATCGACACGTAAGCGCGGATCGAGGCCGACCCGGTCGGGTAGGTGGCTACTACTTCGTTCAGCATCGCTCGGGCGAACGCAGGAGCGTTCGGGTCCATGTTCGACTCGACCTCTCCGCGGAGTCGGGTTCCCGTGTCCGGAGCGGTCTCAACGGTCACTGCGGCCGCGACAATCCCGGCTTCGTCGCCCAGGTTTGCCAACCAGTAGCCCCACTCAGCTACCCAGCTGTCAATCTGTTCCTGATCCACAAGAGCTGCACCGTCCGGCTCGGTACCGATTACGACCGTGTAGTCCCCAGTAGAGGGAACGTGAATAAGTGCAAACGGTCGCTGGTACGAATCCGTGTGTTCGCTTAGCCGAGACTGCGCGGCAAGGCCGGGCAGTTGGTTCGTTCCCCACTTTGTTCGGCCAAGAGGACCTGAGCGGTAAAGATTAGAGCCCGACGACCGAGCGCGCATCCATCCGGTTCGATTCGTCGCCCGGGCGAGCACGCTTTGCCCGTGCTTGTCCTTCACTGCGATCGCGGCGAGGAATCCGGCCATCACCAGAAAGACGATCACGGCGGAAAGGATCGTGGAGAACATCACCGTGATGATCGTTGCCACCAGCCCGATCAGCAGGACGCCGGTCCCCGCCGTCCCGAGCTTCAGCAGACCAGGGGTAGTTGGGCGACGCCAGTTTCCGTACGTCCGAATATTGCTGTTCGACATGTGTAGTCCTAGCTTCCCGTTGGGCCGCCGCTGGCGACATCCTCAGTTGCACGTTTCGCCGCGTCACCGGCGGCTTTGCCAGCCTTCACCGCCGTCGTCGCCGCAATACCGATGGCCCCGCCCGCAGCTCCCGCAGCAGCACCCGCCCCGCCGGCAGCGGCGCCACCGGCAGCCGCACCCCGCCCAGCAGAGGAGGCCGACGCAGTCTTTGCAGCAGTCGGCGCCGCCGAAGCGCTCGATCCGCTAGGACCAGACGATGACGAGCTACCCCCGCCACCAGAGCTTTTGCTCCGCCGGATAGCACCAGTCGCGACTTCTGAAGCGCCGGCACCGGCGCCTGCAGCTAGCGCCATCCCTGCGCCGCCGCCACCACCCGCCTGTGCCACCATCGGCGCGACAAAACGCATCAACGCCGGCAGCGCGATCAATGCCATTGCCATCAGCGCGAGACCCGTAAGCAGCGAAACGAGACCGGATGCATCGTCCTTGAACGTTCCCGTGGCCACCAATTTGAATGCGGCCGCGTAGATGATCGCGGCCGCTGGCTTATACAGAATAAAAGCGATCAACCAGCCCAGCAGCTTTTTGAACCAAGCGCGCCCGGTTTCAGTGTTCGTGAAACTCGCAGAAATCGGGAAAATGCCCGCCAGTAAAACCAGCATCGCCCCACGGATGACCATGAGAACAATCTGGATGAACGCGCCGATAAGGGCAATCAGTCCAAGGATCAACAGAGGGATGGGGCCCATAGCGCTGTTGACCGAAAGATGCAGAAGCTGGCTGATGTTGTCGCTAAAGGACTTATCGGTCGCGCCGGCGAGGATCCAGATCGAGAAACCATCCGCCGCGGACACTGCCAGCGCGATACCAGTCAAGCCGGCGCCCGAGACGACGACCAAAGTGAGGAGGGACTGGAGTAGGTCCTTCCCGGGCTGAATCCGCTGAGTCCACGCCATTCTCGCGCCGGCGACAACTATTGAGAAGATGGCGAGCCCCGCTACGTACCACCAAAGGGAATCCTGCAGGAATGCCACCGCGTTGGACCCGCCTGATGTTCCCCGCGCAGGGAGAAGGGCCGCGACGATAGCAGCGGCTGCCGAAATCAAAATTACTGCGCCGAGAACGATGCCGAGGCGACCCAGATGGGCTGCTCCTTCACCGCGGCGGTGATTCACGGCGAGGAGCACGCCGGCGGCGATAAGTGACATCACGCAGATCGCAAGAGAGATCCACACGACGTACTGAAGAATTGTGGTGAAGCCGCTCGATTCCAGAGCAGCAGCCGCGGACGGGCTGGCCGTGGTCGCGGTGCCGGCAGTCAGATTCGGCGTTGGTACCAATACCCACAGAGAGCCGAGAGCAGTGAAGGCTTGTCCCACTGCATCGATGACGTGATTCACCAGCTCCTGCAGCGCGTCCGCCGCCGTCTTCGAGATCACGGCGTGGATCGCCGCACCGGTCTGGCAAGTGAAGTCCAATTGTCCGCACGCGTCAGCCACCGGTTACGCCCCGGACCAAGGCGTGTAGCCGCCGAGGTTGTCGAGTGCGGATGGAGCGATCGGCATGGTGCCGTCATCGGCCAGGATCAACTTCCAATCCCCGCTCAGCCAGGTGAGTTTGATCGGGACAGCAGCTAGCGTGCCGGAACTGTAATTCAGCACCACTTCGACGGTTGTGTTCTTCCCGTCGTAAGAATCCACTTTGAAACCCGCTATCTGAGCGCGAGTCGAAGCGGTCGAGCTTGTCGCCGGCTTCGCGGCAATGGCATCATGCCCTCGACCGGGCTCTACCAACCCAAGCAGCTGCTTCTGCATCGTCTGATCGGTGCCAAGGGCGAGAAAATTCGATGCGAAGAAAAGCGCGCCTTCCGCCGTGTGCTGGTAGCAGCTTCGAAATCCGTTATCCGTAACAATGCCGGGCCCAAAGGACTTCGAGTTGGGAGCTGCCATTGTCCCAACTAGCTGCCAGGTCGTTTTTGGAAGCGAAGTCAGCGTCGATGTCTTCGAATAGCCCGACAGCCCGCATGTACTTGGGCTCGAGTCCGCGTCGGCGTTGGAAGGTGGGGCCGAGGTCTTTGTAGCGGTCGGCTGTGCTGTTGCCGCCGGCTTCGCGCCGCCGACAACATTGGTTACTGTCACGATGACCGCGATCACCATCAGCAAGGCGACTATCGCCGCCGCGATGACGAAACGAGGGCGCCGGAGGGGATGAGAGTTGCTCTGGTCGGTCATTTCATTCCTCCTGGAGCTTGTGGATCTAGTTGACGAGGAATCCGACGAGGGATGCGGCTCCAGCAATAACGATCACGCCGACCATCGCGGTTCCGAGAGCGCCGAGGTGCTGGCCACCCTCGCCGCGGTTTGCTCCGATGGTCAGCTTCGCGCCGATAACGATGATGCCGATGACGGCGACGCCGAGGGCAACCCATTTCACCCAGCCCATGACGGCGGTGAATTTCTCGAATCCAGGAGGAGCCGACCCGTTGCCGGGATCGGGAACGTCTGAAACGGTGTTAAGGATCTGTGACACGGTCTCGTGTACAAGGTGCAACAGCATGGTGAGCCTTTCGCTAAGCGTTTGGGAATTGAATGAGGCCGCTAATCTCAGCGACCAGTTTTTGCACTTCGCTCGGTGAGCTGCCCGCGCTGACAGGCTCGCCTAGACGCCACGCTTCGACCCACGGAAAATGCCAGACTGCGGGTACGCCGCCGGAGACGACTTGTCGTAGGTCGCGAAGCGGCTTGGGCAGCTTGCCCGGCGCATCAGCCACAAAAACGAGACCCAGAACAGCGATATGTGGGACTGTCCCGGATGCCCACTCGGTCGCAGCCCGCTGCGCTGCGGCAAGACCGGACGCGTTAGTGCGGGCGACGAGCACCACCTGACTAGTGGAACTATCGGGTGGGATCGGCCACGAGTGACCCGCGGGCTGAGATCCGGCGAAAAGACGGGAGAGGGTCGTCTCGCCGGCACCGCCGTGGACGCCAAGCCACCACACCGCCGCGGTTCGATCAACGATTCGTTGCGGCAATCGGTCGACGCTGTCCGGCGCCGGTACACCAGATTGAGGTGTCGTCGGACGCCAGCTTTCCCGGACCGGCGCTGCGGCTTGCGCGGGCGCGTGATCCGTATTGCCTGCCCCGGCGAGCCATGGGTTTTGGAAGTCAGACACGTTTACCCCCATTCGAGTGCCATCAAATAGTATGACGTTCACTACGGACACTGCGCACGCAATACTAGATACACCCCAAACCCGCCTGTACAGGAATGGATGTGCCGCTTTGCGTTCGATTCAACCCTACAACTATAGATACAGTCATTTGCAATCTTTTAAGTTATTTACGTGCTTACAATGGTCAAATGCTGGACGGACCTTTTGACGTGAGCGCCCTCGACGACCTCTTCGCCGACCTCCCCAAAACGCTCACTCCAGAACAAGCCGGCGACCTATTCGGAGTCAGCGTGGTCACAGTCCGAAAACTCATCACGAACCACGAGGGCGACGATCCGCTGCCCGCAATCAAATTCGGGAAAGCATGGGTGATACTTCGGGACGACTTCAAGCTGTGGCTGATCCGCCGCAGCAACGCAAGCAACTAACGACGAAGGAAACGCTGATGTCGATGCAGGAAACCTCCAACCCCACCGTTTACGCAACGCTGAGCGGAGAAGATAGCGGAATCCTCGACATCAACGGGACTAAGGAAACCCTCACCGGCACCGATCGCAACGAAGTTCGGAGAATTATCGTTGCCAAGGTCGCAGGCCGAGCACGGATGCTCGGCCGACCAGTTGTTCTCGTGACCGACGACGAACTTGGCGTAGCTGAGCTTCTTATTCCCGCCGACGGGGACCTGTCCAACATTCAGGTCATCACTCCACCAACACGGCCCGAACCGGCGACCGTTTCCGCGAAAGTGGAGAACACGGTGATCCCGGGATGGATCCAGCCAGCTCCCGGCACACCGAACTCGGTTCAGACTTCTCCCCAGCCCTCTGGCGAGCCTGTACCGCAGGTTCGCCAGACGATCAAGACCGCAGCGGCGCCGCTAGTAAGCGAACGACGCGCAGCTCGCGCATCCTTCCTCGATCAGGAAGCACCCCCCCAGCCCGCCACCGCAGGCTGGAGGGGTGCTCTCGCCCGTGTCGGTATGAAGATAAGCCCCTCCGAGCGTGAACTAGCCGAACGGGCCGACGTGCACGCCGTTAGCCGTCATTGGAACGGTCCTCGTACGATCGCCATCGTCAACGGGAAGGGTGGCGCGAATAAGACGCCAACCACCGCGATCCTTGCTGCTCTGTTCGCCCGATACGGCGGATCTGGCGTCCTCGCCTGGGACAACAACGAAACTCGTGGAACGCTCGGATGGCGCACCGAACAAGCCGGACACGACTGCACAGTCCAAGACCTTCTGTCCCAGACCGGATACCTTCTTGGCCCCGGTGCGCAGTCCTCGGAACTTTCCCACTACGTCCACCATCAGACCGGAGACAAATACGACGTCCTTCGCTCGAATCCGACGGCTGTCTCGGCGGATCAAAAAATCAGCCGCGCCGAATTCGCTGAACTGCATCGGGTCGCAACAAAGTATTTCCGCCTGGTCTTCATCGACTCCGGCAATGACGAATCAGCGGAACGCTGGCAGCAGATGATCGACCAGACCGACCAGCTCGTCGTGGCGACTACGGCGCTTGGAGAACATGCCGAAGCTGGCGCCCTCCTCCTCGAGGACCTCTCCCGCCGTGACGAACACGCGGCGAAGCTCGTCCGCGGAGCCGTCGTCATCGTCCCCCAGTCAGAGAAGAACGGGAGCCTCGCCGCGGCGCAGTCGATCGCCGACGGGTTCGACGGGCTGGCTCGCAAAGCCTCCACCATCCCATTCGACGAAGCCTTACACGGTGGAAAAATCCATTTCGATGCTCTGTCCGCCACCGCGCAGCGAGCCTGGCTCGCCGCGGCCGCCGGCGTCGCGGAGGGACTGTGAAAGGAGCGATCGCCGCCATCATCATTGGCGCGGCCTTGGCCACGCTGACAGCCTGCTCGAGCGCGACACCGACAATGGGGTCCACTACGCCGCCGCCCTCGTCGGCTACCGCACGGCCAACTCCCGCCGGGAGCATTCCGCCGGACGGACTAGACGCCGACGAAATACTTCCCACCGCACCCCCGGCAACAACGGCCAGCATCCGAGCCGCAGAAACTCTCGCCGGACAAGTGATGACCGCGTTCGCCCGGCCGACCGTCGATGCCACTACGTGGATCAACGGCCTCTACCCTTACCTCACACAATCCGCCGCCACCGCATACAGCGGCACGGATCCGGCCCAAGTACCGGTCACCACCATCCTTGGCCAAGGCTCCGTTGTCGAAGGATCGACCGCCTACGCCCTGGTCGTTCGTGTCCCCACAAATATCGGCGAATACACCATCTCGCTAACCCGCAAGAACGCCTCAGACCCGTGGCTCGCTGAACGAATCACTCCCCCGCAGGGGTAGCCCATCATGGCAAAAAACAGCCTCGTCCTCGCAGTCGTCCTCACCCCGTTGATCCTGGTCGCCGGAGCGTTCTCCTTCATCCTCCTTCTCGGCGGCAGCAGCGCTTCCGCTGCAGCGTGCGGAGCGACAACGCCCGCTGGCAACATCGATGTGAACGCCGTCGGCACGTATACCGCTATCGCCGGTTACTCCGGAGTGCAACTCGAAAACGCAGCGAGCATCATGAACGCCGCTCAAGCGCGCAGCCTCACCAAGCAGGCGCAAATCATCGCGGTCATGACCGCGATGGGCGAATCCAGCCTCACCGCCATCGACCATGGCGACGTCGCCGGCCCCGACTCCCGCGGCCTCTTCCAGCAGCGTGACAACGGAGCGTGGGGCACTTTCGCCGATCGCATGGATCCCACAATTAGTGCCACCAATTTTCTCAACGCACTCACGAAAGTGCCCAACTGGGAAACGCTGGATCCCTCGATCGCCGCCCACCAGGTGCAGGGGAACGCTGACCCGTTCCACTACACCCCGTACTACGCCAAAGCCCAGGCGGTCGTTGAGGGTCTGATCAACCCCAACCCGCTGGCGGTATCCCCCGACACCCTTGTGGCTACCGGCGGCTGCGGGAACGGCTCCATCACATTGCCGCTCACCCGCCCGTTCGACCTGAGCAGCGGCTTTGGACCTCGAGTGCAGCCCGTCGCGGGCGCCAGTAGCTGGCACCCCGCCGACGACCTCCAGACACGCACCAGCGGAAGCAGCTCAGAAGCGTCCGGCTACTCCTGCGGAGCGCCGATCTTCGCCATCCAAGGCGGAACGGTCACCGTTTCGCAGGGGTACACCCTCTCGATCAAGGGCGTCGCCGGCTACACCGTCTCCTACCTCCACATGTACCCACCAGACATGGAAGTGCACGTCGGCGACAACGTCACCCAAGGCCAGGAAATTGGCCATACCGGGCGCAACGGGCCCGCCACCGGATGTCACCTCGACATCCGCATCAACACCGTCGGATCTACCGACCCGGCAGTGTCAGCCCTTCCCGAATCACAGACCCTCGGATCCGGCGAAAAAGGTTTCGTCGACCCGGAGAAGTTCTTCGCCGTCTTCGGCGTCGACCTGTGCAACACGACATGCATCAGCAGGTAACGGTGCCCGTATTCGTTCCCGCCTTCCCGCCCATCGTCGCCACCATCCGCGACGACAGCAGCGGCGAGCTGATCGTCAACGGAACCGCGCTGCCACTGCAGGCGGACAGCGTTGCTTTGCTTCGCGCGGGCGTCATCGCCCGGTGCTCTGCCACCGCGCGAAGGGTCAAACGCCCGGTCCGCATTCAGGTCACCGACGTCGCCGGCAGCTACAAGCTCGCGATTCACCCCGACGCCTACGTCCAGGTACTCAACACTGACGGCACCGTCCCCGACCCGCCCTCCGCAGACTTGAGGATCATCGGGCATTCGCCGTGCCGGCACTGCCACGCCAGCACCGTTCTCAACAGCATCATCTGTCCGGACTGCGGCATCCAGGACCCGCACAACGTCCAGACTGCGCCGGCCTCCGCCCGGCCCGGATCCGACACCAACGTGATCGACACCGCTCTGGTCGATGAGCTACTGCTGCAATGGAGCGCTGCGGTCGATAGCCCGCCCCGAGCGGCTCGCGACCTGCTCGAGGAGAACAGCTGCCTCGTGACACGAAGTCCCCAGCGTTCGAGACCGCAACTCCACTTCGATACCGGCCAGACCGTCACTATCGAATCCACCGCACTGCTCGGCAGAAAACCGACACCCGACCCCGACGAGCTCGTCGCCGCGCTCATCTCCGTCATCGACCACTCCTTCACCGTCTCCAAAACGCACCTACTACTGGAATGGCTCGATTCGACCCTCTGGGTCACCGACCGGCACTCCGCCAACGGCGTCGACCTGCAACGCAACGGCGACTCCCCCACCGTCCTGGAACCTGACGTGCCATTCCAGCTGCGCGACGGTGACCAGGTCGTGCTCGGCGAGCTGCGTTGCACCGTCAGCATCAAAACTGGCGCCAGCGACCGGGGCGGCTCCCGTGAGTAATCGACACGCCCCAAAAATAGCCGAGTTTCTGATTCTTGACTCCGCTAAGGTCTGCTCTATGGCTGAACAGCGATATCGCGGCGGACGCAAGAGCAAGGGCGAACGAGAAGCCCTTCACACCCGCGTTGACCCCCTTGTCAGCGAGGCCGTGCGTGCTCGCGCCGCTGACCGAGGCATGAGTCTCAACGACTTCGTCGCCTCTGTTCTCGCTCGCGAGGTCGGTATGACCAACCTCGCCCCACAAGCCCCCATCCGTCAGAAGCCTGAGGAGCTGCCGATCTCAGACGTGGCTTAAACGAAGAAGCCCGCCGCTTCCGCGACGGGCTTCACCAAGTTTCGTAGCTCAAACCCTCAAAGTTTGCCG
>JACMOZ010000310.1 GCA_014377785.1 Aeromicrobium sp. | reverse complement strand
TCTCCAATCCGGTCATCGAGGACTACGCGGTGCGGGTCGACGCGTGAACGAGCGCCAGCGAGAGAACCGACCAGAGCATTTCGTGCCCCGCATGAACGAGCGCCAGCGAGAGAACCGATCAGAGCGTTTCGTGCGGGGATCCCTGCATGCCTTTCTCTCCGCAGGGAGCGACGCATGAAGATAGGCGTCGTCACCTTTCCGGGTTCCCTCGACGATGTTGACGCGTTGCGTGCCGTACGTGTCGCGGGGGGCGAAGCCGTCACCTTGTGGCACGGTGACCATGACCTCCAAGGTGTGGACGCCGTCGTCCTGCCCGGCGGATTCTCTTATGGCGATTACTTGCGCTGCGGTGCCATCGCCCGCTTCGCACCGATCATGACCGAAATCATCGTCGCCGCCGAGGGCGGTTTGCCCATACTCGGCATCTGCAACGGTTTCCAGATCCTCTGTGAGTCGCACTTGTTGCCCGGCGCACTGATCCGCAACGACCACCGAAAGTTCGTCTGCCGTAACCAGAGGCTGCGCATTGAGAACAACAAAACCTTCTGGACCAATGCATATGTCGAAGGCCAGGAAATCGTCGTGCCGCTCAAAAACGGTGAAGGTGGATTCGTTGCCGATGATGCGACTCTGGACCGGCTTGAAGGCGAAGGTCGGATCGTTGCGCGTTATCTCGGCGACAACCCGAACGGTTCGCTGCGTGGCATTGCCGGCATCACCAATGAGCGCGGCAACGTTGTCGGCCTCATGCCGCACCCCGAACATGCCGTCGAGGACTTGTGCGGTCCTGGCACCGACGGCCTCGGCTTCTTCACCTCGGCTCTCCACGCGCTCGTCAAAGGCTGACTCATGAATCTCCCCGTCGGCTGGTCCCTCGTCCTGATCGTGACAGCGTTGTGGAACCTGATGATTTGGCCGCGCTTTTTCCAGCGCATCGTCAAGGACGATCGGGCCCGCGACGACACCGGCAAACCCACAACCTTCCTGCGCGTCCATAGCGTCCTGATCGGCGTCTCGCTCGGCCTCGCTCTCGCCGTCGGTGTGCTGGGAATCCTGACCATCACCTGAGCGTTGATGACAATATGAGCAAACCGACGGTCGTCAACAATCCCGAAGCCTCGCGTTATGAAATCAGTGTCGACGGCGTCCTCGCCGGATTCGTCGATTATGTCGACGAAGGCGAGGTGCTTGTGATGCCGCATACGGAGGTCTTCGATGGCTTCGAAGGCCAGGGCCTCGCTGCGATCCTCGTCACAGGAGCGCTCGACGACGTGAGGGCCAACCACCGAGTCGTACGGCCTGACTGCCCCTATATTGCAAGGTTTTTGGGCAAAAATCCGGCCTATCAGAACCTCGTTGCCTGATCTCTTGATGTCAAGGCAATGCCCGAATCGTGATAGTATGTGAATTAGTGAAAGCCGCTTCACGCAGGCGGCTTTCCTTATTGCCCGGCGAAGGTGCGCACTCCTGCGCGGCCTGGAATGATCGGGCTTTTTCCCAAGTCTGTGAGTTTTTTGCCTAACGCAATCAGCGACGCTTCGTCGCGCACCTTTTCCGATCTTGCCCTCCCCGCCACGCTTGTCAAAGCGCTTGAGCGTCAAGGCATCACGATTCCAACTCCCGTTCAGGAAGCCGTCATCCCCGACGCGCTGAGCGGCAAGAACGTCCTCGGCCGTGCCCGCACCGGTTCGGGCAAGACCCTCGCCTTCGGTGTTCCGGTCCTCATGGCCCTTGCCGGCGGGACCAGCCGCCCCAAGGCTCCGCGTGGGCTCATCATCTTGCCGACGCGTGAACTCGCTACCCAAGTTCGTGAAGCCCTTGATCCGATCGCCGATGTGCTCGGTCTGCGCCTCGCCACGGTTTATGGCGGCACGTCGATCGATCGCCAGATCAAGCGTCTCCGTTCCGGAGTCGACATCGTCATCGCCACGCCCGGTCGCCTGACCGACCTCATCGATCGCCGCACCTGCACTCTCGATGACGTCATGGTCACTGTCCTCGACGAGGCCGACCACTTGTGCGACCTCGGCTTCTACAAGCCGATCGACAAGTTGTTGTCGATGACGCCGGCCAACGGTCAGCGACTTCTCCTCTCGGCCACGCTCGACGGCGACGTCAACCGCCTGGTCAAGAAGCACTTGCCTCAGCACGTTCTGCACGAACTCGACGCGGCCGACGGCCAAGAGTCGACGATGGAACACCACGTGCTCGTCACTGCGGGCACCGACAAGGTCGCCACTGCCAAGGCACTCCTCAGCGCCAACCCGCGCTCGATCGTGTTCACACGGACCCGACGCGGTGCGTCCAACCTCGCCCGCCAGCTCACCAAGAACGGCATCGAAGCCGTCGATCTTCACGGTGACTTGTCGCAGCGTGTGCGTGAGCGCAACCTCAAGTCGTTCTCCTCGGGCCAGGCGTCCGTCGTCGTTGCCACCGATGTCGCCGCCCGCGGCATCCACGTCGACCACGTCGGTCTCGTCGTCCATTACGACGCCCCCGCCGAACACAAGTCTTATCTGCACCGCTCCGGTCGTACGGCGCGTGCCGGCGAGTCCGGTGCGGTCGTCACGATCACGACGACAGCCGATGTCGGCGACGTCATCCGGCTGCAGCAGAAGGCCGGCGTCGAGGCCAGGCACCACGACGTACGCACCGCGCCGCAGCCGATGACGGTCGAAGCGTTGTCCAAGAGCGGCACCCCCGCCCCTGCGGCCGGCGCTTCCAACAAGTCCTCCGGTGGCGGCAAGGGTCGCCCCGGTGGCGGCGGTCGTCGCCAAAGCGTTCCGCAAGGCGGTTACGCGGCAGCGCGCAACCGTGGCGGAGCCCGCAGCCGTCAAGGCGGCCAGGGTGGCTCGAACAACGGCGGCCAGTCGCGTCAGCGTTCATACTCACGCTGAGCTGAACTCCTCTGTTACGTCATAAGGGATGAGGCCTCCGGGCCTCATCCCTTATGACGTTGTGCTGTGCGCGGCGTGCACTTCCTCTACCCTTGGCAGATTATGTTGTCGCAGGTACCGATGACCCGGAGAATCACACTGCTGGGTCCCGCGTTCATCGCGGCCGTTGCGTACGTTGATCCAGGCAATGTTGCCACCAACGTCACAGCTGGTTCGCGTTTCGGTTACACGCTGGTCTGGGTAGTCGTCATGGCCAACCTGATGGCAATGCTGGTGCAATACCTGTCGGCCAAACTCGGCATGGTGACGGGTAAGTCGTTGACGACGCACCTCGGTCAGCGACTGAAGACAGGACCGCGGATCGCCTATTGGCTCCAGGCCGAGGCCATTGCGATGGCGACGGACATCGCCGAGATCGTCGGCGGTGCGATCGCCCTGAGCCTGCTGTTCGACCTGCCGTTGGTCGTCGGGGCCATCATCACCGCAACGATCTCGATGATCGTGCTCCGGATAGGCGACATTCGGGGCCAGAGCGCACTGGAACGCGTCATCATGGCCTTCCTCGCGCTCATCGCTGTCGGCTTCACCGCGGGCCTGTTCATCAACGTCCCGGACGGCGGTGGTCTGGCCGGGGGACTTGTGCCGATGTTCGCGGGTTCGGACAGCCCCCTCCTGGCCTCCGGAATCATCGGCGCGACGGACAT
>JACMOZ010000309.1 GCA_014377785.1 Aeromicrobium sp. | reverse complement strand
TGGGAGGTGGGACTCAGTGCGCCTCGACGACGTCGACTTCCGATCCATATATATCGCGGAGGGCCTGGGCCATGCGTTCATCGCGCTTACCGAAGGTGCAACGGTCAGCTATCTTGTTAGCGACGTGTACAACCCGGTTCGAGAGCGCGGGATTGATCCGCTAGACCTCACTATCGGGCTTGTATTTCCCATTGAAGCCGGCCTACCGCTGCTGTCAGAGAAGGATGTCGAGGCACCAAGCCTTGAAGAGGCGGCAGCATCTAACCTGCTACCGGAGCTTCACCTTGTTTCCGAGTTTTACAACTCGCTGAGTCAGAGGGGTGCCTGAAATGCGCGGGATCATCCTCGCTGGTGGATCCGGCACTCGACTTTGGCCCATCACCAAAGGTATTTCGAAGCAGCTCATGCCGATTTATGACAAGCCGATGATTTACTATCCTCTGTCGACCTTGCTGATGGCGGGAATTCGGGAAGTGCTGATCATCACGACGCCGGAGTACAACGCGCAGTTCCGTGCCCTGCTCGGTGACGGTTCCGATCTCGGAATCACTCTCGAATATGCCTCGCAACCGTCACCTGACGGGCTCGCCCAGGCGTTCATCATCGGGGAGGACTTCCTGGGTGACGAGAGCGCCGCGCTTGTGCTCGGTGACAATATCTTCCACGGAGCCGGACTCGGTTCGTCCCTGCGAGGTAACACGGTGGTAGACGGAGCCATGATTTTTGCCTATCACGTGTCAAATCCGCGTGCCTATGGGGTAGTCGAGTTCGATAGCGAGATGAAAGCGATTTCGATCGAAGAGAAGCCGGTGACCCCTCGGAGCAACTTCGCTATTCCAGGACTTTACTTTTACGACAATTCCGTAGTTGAGGTCGCGAAGTCGATTCGGCCGAGTGACCGAGGCGAGCTGGAGATTTCTGCCGTGAACGAGCACTATCTCCGGGAGGGGAAGCTTGCGGTGAAGGTGCTCGACAGGGGTACCGCGTGGCTCGACACGGGAACGTTCGAATCAATGGTCCAAGCCACCGAATTCGTCAGGGTTGTTGAAGACCGCCAGGGCTTCAAGATCGGATGTATCGAGGAGATTGTGTGGCGCGCCGGCTGGATCGATAATGAACAGCTTCGCCGGCTGGCGGCTCCGCTACAGAAGAGCGGCTACGGCCACTATCTCAATTCCCTTCTCCCCGAGTAGCGCCGACAGGGACTCGCGCCGAGGGTGTTCAGTTGCGCGACCAGTGCCGTGTCAAGCGATTTCGGACGGCTGCGAAGAAGTGACTGGTCAGATTCTGCTGGAGGTCTGCGAGCCGTGATTCCGCTTCTCGCTGTCGTTCTTGCGCCCTGTCCTTTTCATCGATCAGCGCCTGGACGTACCCAATGATCTCATCGTTTGGCATCGGACGTTCACGCTCCACCGACTGTCGCATCGATTCAAGACTCGTCGGGTAGGCCGTTCCGACGTATTGGAAAACCGCACTTTCGGTCTCCGTCATGAGTGAAAAGAACTTCGCATCCGGAGTCAGCCCGAGTTGTGCCAACCGGTCGTGGAGCCACGAGTCCGGGTATTGAACGACCACGGGCCGCTTATCGACGATCGTGTACCCTCCGTCGGTGAAGAGGTCATCGATTTCGAGGCGGTCATAAAAATGGAAATGCGTGCGGTCGAGTAGACCCGTCTCGGTGTAGGGAAACTGCCCGGTTAGCAGATCCAGTCGCACAGAGAGGTGCCCCATGTGCGGGATCGAGAAAGCGACGAATCCGTTCGGGGTGAGCGACGAATGAAGCGACTGAAGCGTAGCGCGAGGGTCGGGCAGGTGCTCAAGAACATCGGCGAAGACAATGACGTCGAATTTTCCGAGCCCGGCAACGGCTCCGAGAACCGTGACGTCAATCACCTGCGCTTCGGTGAGTGCTGCCTTCGCTTCGGCAATATCGGCCGTGTTGGTGTCTAAGCCCACCACCGTGCAACCTTTTTCTTTGATGAGGGCCGCTCCAAAGTTGCCGGTGGAGCAGCCGACGTCAAGAACGCGCACGCCTCGGGGAATCAGCTCGAAAAGATTTGCCCAGCTGTTGTTATGGGTGCCGGAAGAATACTCATGCTTGGAATAGGGTGAAACAGCATCGGCCACGACACGACTATACCGATCCGTGCGCGAGACCAGGATCACGCCGCGCTATCAGTGCACCGAACTCCCTGAACGCCGGCCGTGGAGTTTAACCACAGCCAGTCGCAGCACTAGCCCAAGCCGAAGCGCAATTCTCACCGGCCACAGCTTCCAGCCGGAATACTTTCGTGAAAGGAATTTACTCGCGCTGAGGTGATGTTCTCGTGCCATTGCTAATGAGTCGTCCGAGGTGGAGTGGGCGCCGGTATGCACGATCACGGCGCTCGGCTCGTAGACACACAGCCAACCCGCGCGACCGAGTCGATAGCCGAGATCGACGTCTTCAAAATACATGAAAAAGTGCTCGTCGAAACCTTCAACCGCCTCGAATGCGGATCGTCGGGCGAGAAAGAAAGCGCCGGAGAGCCATTCCGCTGTGCGGGTCGTCAGAGCCTCTGAGGAATCATTGTGGTAGGCGGTGCTCCATGGATTGGTCGGCCAGATGTTGGCAAACAACGCGTGCCCGATACCCATGCGCAGGGATGGTATTGCGCGGGCCGAGGGATAGGTCACCCCGTTCTCATCGACGATCCGTGGGCCGACGAGCGCGATGTGTTCGTTGCCCTCAGCCCTGTCGATAAGCACATCGATGGCCCCCGCGTTGATAGCGACATCGGGATTACCGATCACGACCCAGTCGATTTCTGAAGAAAGGTTCGCGACGGCGGCATTTATTGCGCTGCCATAGCCGAGATTCCTGGCCATCGAGAGGTATCTAAAACCGGCCGCCGTTACCAACGTCGAAATCGAGCCATCATCGGGCTTGTTGTCGGCGACCACAACCTCTGACGGTCTGGATGACGCGCCAGGTACGCTGGCCAGAAACGCCGGCAGCACCTCATCCGAGCCGTAGCACACGGTCACTATGCCGATCGTTCTGCCGGACGACGAAGATTTTGTAGGCATTTCAATTAGCATAAGGCGCTACCTAGACGATCCTGGACCCATGGTCGCCTCGCGTGGGCCGACCCGCTAGCTGCGGGCGATGGTTTCGAAACCCACGCTGACGTCAGTGTAAAGCGGCCCCCATGAGCGAGAATGCTGTGCGATCGAGAAGAACGCGCCGTCAGTTGAGCGAGCAATTTCCTGGTCCTCAGAGCCGAACATCGCAACGGTCACACCGTATTCGCCACCGCCGAAGTTTGCCTTGGGCAGATCGAATCGCACCCGAGCGCAACCATCGAGGCGAGGAAACTGTGCCTCAAGGCTGTTGGATGTTGCGCCGGTTACCAGTTGGCCCAGCGGGTTGTCGATGTGCAGTCCAATGGCCCACTTGGCGAGCGGTGTGACTGATTCGACGTCCACCTCAACGACGAGATCGTCGCCGGTGGCAAAGTCGCGATGTTGGAGACCCGAGCGATCGAGCACTCGAACGGCGGCGATCTTCCCTCGCTCGCCTAGTGGCTGCTTGAATGATCCGTGGCCCGATGCTTCCGCCTCATAAGCCGCGTCGAATCCTGAACGAAGCACTGAAACTGCGTCAACCGGATCGCCGTCGAATACGACGCTGCCGCGAGCGAGGACGATTGCGCGACTGCAGAAATCGGTCACCTGATCGAGCGAATGGGTTACGAGGACTATTGTGCGGCCCTCATTCTGAAATGATCGGATTTTATCGAGGCACTTTCGCTGAAAGGCTTCGTCGCCGACCGCCAACACTTCGTCGACGAGCAAGAGGTCAGGATCAACGTGGACTGCGACCGCGAACGCGAGCCGCACATACATTCCGCTTGAATAGAATTTCACCTGCGTGTCGATGAAGCTCTCAATGCCAGAAAATTCGACGATGTCATCGAAGTGGATGTCCGTCTGTCTGCGCGACAGACCGAGGATTGAGGCGTTGAGATAGACGTTCTCTCGCCCCGTCAGATCCTGGTGGAAGCCAGCTCCAAGCTCTAGCAGAGCGGCCATGCGTCCTCGGCGCTGCACCGTTCCGCTCGTGGGCTGGATAATCCCACCGATCGCCTTGAGCAGAGTGCTCTTTCCTGAGCCGTTGGGGCCGATGAGCCCCACCGTCGAGCCAGCGCGTATATCGATATCGATGTTTCGCAGGGCCCAGAAGTCCTCGCGGTACCGTGCCCCCCGGCCGAAGTTGACTATTCGTTCTTTAATGCTGTTGTCTTTGCGCACGATAAACCGCTTCGAAACGTCATTGACCTGCACTACGTTCACGGGAGATTGCATCATAGTTCCTGTGCGAAATTGCCGGAAAGTCGGGTGAACAGTCGCTGCGCCGCGAACAGCATCACCAATCCGAGGAGCCCGATCAAGACCATACGTAGAGCAAGATCCGGGGGCGAACCGCCCTCGCCGGTCGGTGACCAAAAAGCATCTTGGAACCCCAGCACAGCAAGGGTGACCGGGTTATCGATATAAATCTGAAGAAGCCAGTTGGGGAAGAAGCCGGAGACTGCTTTGAGGGAATAGACGATTGGTGATCCCCACATGAGCAGGAGCAGCACCACCTCGACGATGTACTGCACGTCCCTCAGGAAGACGTTCACCGCCGACAGAATAAGTGCCAGTGCAGTCCCGTAGATCAGCACAACCGCGAGAGCCCCAACCGCGTACAGGAGGTGGGGTCCGAATGAAAGGGTGCCGATGAAGAACGCGGCGACGATGAGGATACCGAACTGGATAAGAAAGTTGAAAAGGGCCGACCCGATTGTCGCGAGAGGGAAGATTTCCCGCGGAAGATAGACCTTTTTGACCAGCCCGGAGTTCGCGATAATGGAGCCCGTACCGGTCTGGATGATCTCGCTAAAAAGCGTGTAGATCGTGAGGCCCGAGAAGATATAGACCGCGAAATTGTCGATGCCTCGTGCCGCATGCAGAAACTGGCCGACCACGACGTAGTAGATGAGCAACTGAGTCAGCGGACGGGCAAGACTCCACAGGAAGCCCAGGGCGCTGTCCTTGTAGCGGGACTTGAGCTCACGACGCGTAAGCATTCCAAGAAGCTCACGCCGTTGCCAAATTTCGGCAATTGAGGAGAGTGAGCCCCGAAACAAGGTCCCTGTGGCACCGGCGTCCTGCCAGGGGGCCTGAATCAGCGCAGCCTCGCGCTCAGCGGAGGACATTCGAATGCCTGCCATCGATTTAGCTCCAAGCCATTGCAAAGAAACAGCCACATGATGCTGCGTATCAGAGAATACAACACCTGCGCCGAGCAGTCTGGGAGCGGTGAAGATGCCGCGGTCGGGTAGGCTCCACCACTGATGTAAGCAATACCGTGGCCCCGTTGCTTTCGGGCGCGGTGCCCTGAGCCGCACCAACCGGGAGTATCAGTGATGAGCAGCGCTAAGACATTCGCCAGAAGAGTCGCGCTGGGACTTTTGCCGGCTAATTCGGGATCGCGCCGCATCATCGCTGCTTTTTATTGGGCATACAAAGACGGCTCCGAGGGCTTCATGAAAGCCCTTCGCGATCGCCCCCTCTATCGTGGAACACGAAGCGGACGTCATTCATATGCCGCTTGGCGGCGGCAAGAGCGACAGGAGCGACAGGATGGCGCGAAAGCCAGTCACCTGTCCACCGCGACCTCGTTCGCCGTGATAATCGAGCACAACGGCAATGAGGGTTCTGCCCTCGCGAGAACTCGGCGCAGCGTCACGCATCAGGTGCGCTCCCGTGCCAGGGCGTATCCCGTCGCCTCGGGAACGGCGGTGATCGATGCGCTTGCGCCGATCAGTGAAGACTTCGTTCTGTTCCTCACGGCAGGTTCTGTGCTGTCTCCCGTTGCGCTGAGCGAGATTGCAAAATTGCACAGGGTTGATCCATCGATGAAGGTGATCTCCTTCGATTCGGATAAAGGATCGATGTTCGGCTCAGTTCATAAACCCAGGTTTCGTCCAGAATGGTCGCCGGAGATGCTGCTCGGGGCGAACTATCTCGGTCGCTCGTTTGCGATAAAGCGCGTCGCGATTCTCGCCTCCGAGCGGGCGGACGTCTCGAACCGCGGTGTCTGGCGGCTGTTGCTGTCATCCCGGCTCGAGAGCCGTGTGGTCGGACGGCTTCCGAGAGTGCTTCTCACGGAACCAGACCGCCCCGTGCCGCCCTTGACCGGGGAGGACGCTGCCATGGTGAAGGAAGTCCTCGGCGAACTCGGCGAGGTCGCCGAGACGAGCGTGGACGCGAGCAACGTCGTACGCGTGCGCTTCGTCCCCGACGAATGGCCGACCGTTTCCATTGTCATTCCCACGCGCCATTCCCGCTCTAACCTCGGCAGGCTCCTCCCCAGCCTCGCCAGCACGGACTATCCGCACTTCGATGTGCGCGTTGTTGACAACGGTGGCGAGTCGACGGATAACGATGCCTGGTATCGCGCAAACTCTGTCGGACTCACGCTGTCGGTTGACTGGTGGAGCGAATCACCTTTCAATTATTCCCGCGTGAATAACGTTGCCGTGCGCGCGACTTCGGGCGACATCCTGCTCATGCTGAACGACGATACCCAGATCGTGGACCCCGGGTGGCTGAAAGAAATGGTCGGTTTTGTCCTTCGGGACGGCGTCGGCACCGTCGGAGTTCAGCATCGTCAGGCGGAGGGCCGGATCCAGCACGGCGGCGTCGTGGTCGGGCCCGGCGGATTCGCCGACAATCTGTTCTCTGGAATGCGCCCCGAGTCGGATACGCTCATCGGGCCGACGGGGTGGTACCGCAACTCTCTCGCGGTCACCGGGGCATGCGTTGCCATTCGCCGGACAAACTTCGAAAAAGTGGGTGGGCTCGACGAGCGCTTCATTCTCACCGGCAGCGACGTCGTGCTCGGACTGGACCAGGTCATCCAGGGCCGGCGCAACGTCGTCGTACCATTCGATCTGGTTCGCCATTACGAGTCGCTCACGCGCGGGACCGCGATCCCCCCGGAGGATTTCTACGCGAGCTATTTCCGCTATCACCCCTGGCTGCAGAACGGCGATCCATTCTCGTCGCCGAATATCTCACGGCTGAGTGCGCGGCCTGTCTTTAACAACCGCAGGGATGTCGAGCCGGTGCGCCTCGCATTGGAGGGTGTCGGCCGCGTCTTCTCGAATCTGGCACAGAGCTCCGGAATTTCTTCCGAGGCGAACGGGCTCATGTACAAGGCATCCATTTCGGATGAGCAGGTGGAGGCCGTACACGCCCTTCATGCCGACAACATCACGTTTCGCGACGTGCGAACCATCAACTGGTTTATCCCGGATATCGACATGCCATTCTTTGGTGGGCTCAACACCGCGTTTCGTATTGCCGACAAACTCAAGCGCGATCACGGTGTCACGAACCGATTTGTCATGATGGCGGCGAAAAACGAGGCGTACGTTGCCGGAGCTTTAGCTGCGGCGTTCCCGGGACTCGCTGGTTCGGACATTGTGTTCTATGACGGGAGCGACGCTGAAATTGCTCGGCTCCCCCCTGCGGATGCGGCGATCGCAACCCTATGGTTGACGGCGCCGCATGTGGCGAAGGCTCCGGGCAACAAGCGCAAGTTCTACCTTATGCAGGACTATGAACCCGGTTTCTACCCGGCGAGCACAATGTTCGCGATGGCGGAGGAGAGCTATCGGCTTGGCCTTTACGGCATCTGCAACACGGTGAGCATGCACAAGATCTACACGGAGAGCTACGGCGGCGAGGCGATGTACTTCACCCCGG
>JACMOZ010000308.1 GCA_014377785.1 Aeromicrobium sp. | reverse complement strand
CTGACCGATGTCGAGCTCGACCACGCCGCCGATGCGGTGGTGCGGCTCGTGCTCAGCCACATCATGCGGCCGTCCTCTTCACCAGGTGAAGCCTCGAAGCAAATCGCCTGGATCGCGGGCAAAGTTCTGCCCGCTACATAAGTTGCCGGTGAGTTAGCCTCCACCCCTACGGGAGCGGTGAGTTAGTGCCCAATGCCAGCGCTCTTGAGTGGACGCACGCTCACCGCCACCGCCACTTTGGGCGACTGCGTAAGCGACCGGTGGCGCCCGACTCAGATCCAGCGCTTGAACCACATGCGTTTGTACCAATCGTCATAACTGATGAGGGCGTCGGTGTAAATGGGGTGGAAATACCAAAAGCAGGCGATGACGGCGACGAGATAGATACCGGTGATCAGAGCGACGAGGTAGCGTCGCCGGGGCGTTTTGGCGGCTTTCCACAAACCGTCGATGACCAGCACGACGGCGATGATTGTGAACGGGATGATGGCGACCGCATAGAACAGGAAGATCGGCCGGTCGTCATAGAGGAACCAAGGCAACCAGGTCGCTGCGACGCCGACGAGGGGAATGCTCCATCGCCAGTCGCGGGTGCCGATCCACGCGACGATCGCGGCCAGAAGGGCCAATGCCCCGGACCACCAGATGATCGGGTTGCCCAGAATGAGGATCTGACGCATGCAACTCGAGCCGGCCGGTGCGCCGCACGAGGCCGCCGGCAGATCGTTCTGCGCGTCGACGCCGACGGGCCGTTCGAGGACGAGCCAAGCGGCCGGATTGGACTGGTAGGGATGTGTCTGGCCGGCGAGGTATTTGCCGGTATGGAAGTCATACGTCATCTGGTGGTAATGCCAGAGCGACCTGAACGCCTGCAGGCTCTCGCCGAACAAATTCTTGGCGGGTGAGTCGATGTAGGAGCCCCAGGCCGGGTTTTCGCCGTAGCCGTGCCCGAAACGGGTTTCGTAGAGATCGTGATGAAGCAGCCAGCCGGTCCAGGTAAACAAATAGACGAGGAACGCGACGCCGACGATCGTGATGAAGGCGGGAACACCCACCAGGACGGTCGTGCTGATCCAACCGGGGATTTTGCCGTGGCGGTTTTCGCCCGACTCCTTCCAGGCCCGGCGGCGCGCGAGGACTTCGAGCACCACGACGGTCAGACCGAAGGCGGCGAGGACATAGACGGCACTCCATTTGGTGCCGCAGGCCAGACCAAAACTTACCCCTGCTGCGAGTTGCCACGGCCGGAAAAGACGGCGTTTTCGGCCGACCCCCGCCCCATTCTTGGTACTGATCCAATCGTGGTCGGCGACGTGGCAGGCAACGGCGCTGACCAGCCAAAACACGAGGAATACGTCGAGCAGGGCAATCCGGGACATGACGAAATGAACGCCATCGAAGCACAACAGGAGACCGGCGAGGCAACCCATGATGGTCGAACCGGTGAGCCGGCGCACGAGCCGCGCGAGGACCAGGATCGTGAGCGAACCGACGACAGCGGCCGAGATGCGCCAACCGAAGGAATCCATCCCGAAGAGCCATTCGCCGATCGAGATGATCCACTTGCCGCCGTCGGGGTGAACGATCTGGGTGGGCTGGCCGGTGAAGAGCCCGGTGAACTTCCCGTCGATGATGCGGTCGTTGGCCTTTGCGACGAAGTCCTGGACATAGCCGAATTTCGTCAGGGCATAGGCGTCCTTGGCGTAGTACGTCTCGTCGAAGAGAAATGTCTTGGGATAACCGAGGTTCCAGACGCGGAGAGCGAAGGCAAGGAGAGTGACGGCGATCGGACCAGCCCAGCCCCGGGTAGTCGCGCTCACCTTCACCGTCACTCCTAGATCGTAGGCGACCTGTGATGATGAACTCATGCTCATTCTCGCTGCGACCCCGATCGGTCAGGTCGGCGATGCCTCGCCAAGACTCGCCGAGGTGCTGACCACCGCCGACGTCGTGGCGGCCGAGGACACCCGCAGGCTCAAGAGACTCGTCGGCGAACTCGGTATCGAGATCAGTGGCCGGATCGTGTCGTATTTCGAGGGCAATGAGGAGCGTCGCACCGGTGAACTCGTCGAAGTCCTCAAGGGCGGCGGCACAGTCGTCGTCGTGACCGATGCCGGTATGCCGAGTGTCTCCGATCCGGGTTATCGCCTCGTTGTCGCCGCGATCGAAGCCGACATACAGGTGACTTCTGTCCCTGGACCTTCCGCGGTGTTGACGGCTCTTGCCGTGTCGGGACTGCCGGTCGACAGGTTCTGTTTCGAGGGTTTCCTGCCCCGCAAGGCCGGCGAGCGCACACGCCGGCTGACTGACAATCTTCGCGAGCAGCGGACCATGGTCTTTTTCGAGTCTCCGCACCGTACCGAGGCAACTCTTCGTGCCATGGCAGACGTATGGGGTCCAGACCGCGCGGCAGCCGTCTGCCGGGAACTGACCAAGACCTATGAAGAGGTCAAACGGGGGGGCGTGCTCGAGTTGGCCGAGTGGGCTGCCGCCGAGGAACACGGTGTCCGCGGCGAGGTCACCATCGTGGTGGCAGGTGCGCAAGATGAACAACGCTCATACACCGCCGATGAGCTCAAAGCGCTGGTGGGCGAACAGCAAGCGAGCGGTGAGAGTCGCCGGGATGCGATCGCGATCGTCGTGGAGTTGACGGGTGCGAAGAAAAAAGACGTCTACGCCGCCGCACACAACTGACGGTGTTGATTACGGGTTGCTTGTCCCCGCCGTCAAATGGAGCCTTAAGCCATGACTAATGTCCAAGTCAAGAACGTACCGCCTGAGATTCATGCGATTCTCCGGGATCGGGCTGCCGAAAACCACCAGTCCCTGCAGGAATTCATCCTCGAAACGCTGATCAACTCTGCGGAGATGCCGACGAATAAGGAGATTTTCGAGCGTCTGCGATCGGACATGGCGGAACTTCATGGCGACCGTCCGCCGGTGACACGGCAAGACATCCTTGATGCGATCGACGAGGGCCGTGCAGGTCGTTGACGCGAGCGTTGTTATCGACGCATTTGTGCCTGTAGGGCGCCGTGGTCTTGACGCTGCAGCAAGACTTTCCAGTGATTGCGTGGCACCAGAATTACTCGACATCGAGGTGGTGCATGCCTTGCGAGGCATGGTCAGGCGAGACATGATCCCCGAAAATGAAGCCCGCTTGCTCGTGAACTCGCTGGGGGCACTGGGTATCGCACGCCGCTCACACTTGCCGCTCATCCCCAGAATCTGGGAATTGCGCGACAATCTCACCGCCTATGACGCCGCATACGTGGCGCTCGCAGAGGCACTGCGATGTCCGCTCGTCACCTCCGACGCCCGTCTCGCGTTCGTGCCTGGAATCCGGTGCGAGGTCGAGGTCATCGACGCTTAGGCTTCGCACCTAAGATTGAGCACATGTCCGATTCGACCTTTTATGTCACGACACCCATTTATTATGTGACTGCCGCTCCGTCCATCGGATCTGCCTACACGACCGTTGCGGCCGATGTCCTGGCCCGTTGGCACCGCCAGCGCGGCGAAAACACGTGGTTCCTCACCGGCACGGACGAACACGGCCAAAAGGTCATGCAGGCCGCCGAGGCCAATGGCGCCACGCCGCAAGATTTCACCGACAGGCTTGTCGCCGAAGAATGGAAACCCGTTCTCGACGTCATCGACGCTTCCAATGATGATTTCATCCGCACGACCGACCCCAAACACGTCGAGCGTGTGCAGAAGTTCTGGCAGACGCTTCACGATGCCGGTGATGTCTATGAGGGTGACTTCGAGGGTCCCTACTGTGTGGCTTGCGAGGAGTTCAAAATCGCCAGCGAACTCCTCGACGGTGAGGGTGGGGTCAAGCTCTGTCCGATTCACAAGACGCCGGTTGACCTCGTCGCCGAGCGCAACTACTTCTTTCCGCTGTCCAAATACAAGGACAAACTCCTCGCTTTTTATGAGGACAACCCGACGTTCGTGCAGCCCGAAAGCGCCCGCAACGAAGTCATCTCGTTCGTGAACTCCGATCTTCACGACCTTTCGATCTCGCGGTCGACATTCGACTGGGGGATCGAAGTTCCGTGGGACAAGGAGCAGGTCCTCTACGTCTGGATCGACGCCCTGCTCAACTACGCGACAGCCGCCGGTTATGGCGCCGACCCCGACAGCGAAGACGGCAAGATCTTCGCGACCCGTTGGCCGGCAAGCCTGCATCTCGTGGGCCGCGACATCCTCCGATTCCACGCGGTCATCTGGCCGGCGATGCTGATGGCGGCCGGTGTTGCCCCGCCACAAAAGGTCTTTGCCCACGGCTGGCTGCTCGTCGGCGGCGAAAAGATGAGCAAATCGAAGGCCAACGCGATTCACCCGAGCGAAATCGTCGACACTTTCGGTTCGGATGCCTACCGCTATTACTTCATGAAGATGATCGCGTTCGGCTCCGACGGCTCGTTCTCGTGGGAGCACCTTCATGCCGTCTACACGTCCGAACTCGCCAACGGCCTGGGCAACCTCGTCGCCCGTGTCACCGCGATGGTCAACAAGTATTTCGACGGTGTGCTGCCCGAAACGGCCGCGGCCGGCGAGGCCGAACAGACAGTTGCCACCGCGTTGAAGAACGCGGCCGACACTGCCAACGATGCGATTGACCGGATCGCCATCAACGAGGCGGTCAGTGCCGTCGCGGATTTCGTCTCCATCATCAACGGCTATGTCACCGAGCAGGAGCCGTGGAAGGTCGCCAAGGACGCTTTGCCGTCCGGAGGGGCTGCCCGTGACCGCCTCGCCACGATTCTCTACACCGCCTCCGAAGCCCTCCGCGGAGTCGCCGTGCTGCACGCGCCGACGATGCCCAAATCCGCGGTTCTGCTCTGGGATGCGCTGGGCGCGGAGGCACAATTGGGCAGCCTCGCTTCACAAAACGCCAACAACGCCGGGGACTGGGGACAGCTTCGGGCCGGCGCAATTCTCACCAAGGGCGCTTCTCTGTTCCCGCGCATCGAGATCACCGATGGTTAAGGCGGCGCCTCCCGCACCGGAACCGCTTCCGCATCCGGTCGTCGACAATCACTGTCACCTTGACACGTCGCGCGCCTATGGCGGTCCCGACGTCCGCGAAGCCCTCGATGCGGCGATCGCCGTCAACGTGACCCGGATCGTCCAGGTCGGTTGTGATCTCGAGGGTTCGCGCTTTGCGGTGCAGGCCGCAAACACGTACGAGGAGATCGTGGCAGCGGTGGCGATCCATCCCAACGAAGCGCCGCTCCTCGGCGACGGGCTTGGCGAAGCTCTCGCCGAGATCGAAAGACTGGCGTCCTCAGGACCCCGGGTCAGGGCCGTGGGAGAGACCGGCCTCGACTACTACCGCACGGGCGAAGAAGGTCGCGCCGCCCAACACGAGTCGTTCCGCGAGCACATCCGCATCGCCAAACGTCATAACAAAACTCTCGTCATCCACGACCGTGATGCGCACGCCGACGTGTTGAAAATCCTCGACGAGGAAGGCACCCCGGCCCGGACGGTCATGCACTGTTTTTCCGGCGACGGCGATTTCGCCCGGCAATGCCTCGACCGTGGAGCCTGGTTGTCATACGCCGGAACTGTCACGTTCAAGAATGCCGAAAACCTCCGCGAAGCGCTGAAAGTTACGCCGAGGGACAAAATCCTGGTCGAAACCGATGCGCCTTTTCTCACACCGATACCGCACCGGGGAAGCCCCAATGCGTCCTATCTGATCCCGCATACTTTGCGGTTTATGGCTGATTTGCTGGGGATTTCGGTCGAATTGCTCTGCCGGGACGTTGACGCCAACACTGATCGTGCTTTCGGGGGCACTTGGTAGATTCGAGTTTGATCTTGACCCCGTCGTGGTTATCCTCGAAGAATTGCATACTCCAGACACCTAGGGACAGTTTTGCGTCACGAACGAATACGGGCACCAAAGAGGATGTCGTTAATCGCGTTGAATCTTGCCGTCTTGCTCGTTGTAGCAGGCGGCACGACCGCGTTTGGCGTCATGAACAAGACCGTCACACTCACCGTCGATGGAAAAGCCCAAACCATTCGCACCTTTAGCGGACATGTCGACGACGTGCTGAAATCCAAGGGCATCACGCTCGCGGGCGGCGACAAAGTCAGCCCCGCTCCGAGCCACGAACTCGCCGACGGCGAGGACATTACAGTGAAGTATGCGCGTCCGCTGACGCTCTCGGTCGACGGCAAGAGCGAAAGCCAGATCGTCCACGGCGCGACAGTCAAGGACGTTCTCAGCAGTCTCGGCGTCACCCCCGCAACGGGCGCGTATCTTTCGGCCAAGCCCGACACCAAGGTCCCTCGCGAGGGAATGGACTTGGTCGTCAGCAACCCCAAAGAACTCAAGGTCATCGCAGACGGGCGCACGAAAGAAATCAGCACCGCCGCCCCTACCGTCATCGGCGTTCTCGCTGAGGTCGGCGTCACGCTGGACAAGGACGATGAGGTCGACCTCGGCAAGGCGGACGTCACCCCGGATGAGGACACCCTGGTCAAGCCGGACGCCAAACTCAAGGTCGTCCGGATCAAGACCGAAACGAAGACCGAAAAAATCTCGATGAAATTCCCGGTCGAGGTCAGCAACGACTCCTCGATGGCCAAGGGTGAGACCAAGATCGTCAGTGCCGGCGAGGCTGGCACCAAGAGCGAAAAGGTCACAATCACCACGGCCGACGGCGAAGTCCGCGATCGTGTCGTGCTCGCGTCGACCGTCCTCAGCCAACCTGTCAAACAGGTCGAGAAGCGCGGCACCCGGGAAGCACCGAGCATCGCAAGCGGAAGCGTCTGGGACAAGATCGCTCAGTGCGAGTCAGGCGGAAACTGGCAAACCAACACCGGCAACGGCTATTACGGCGGACTGCAGTTCAGTGCGGCCACGTGGCAAAGCGTCGGCGGCAGCGGAGTCGCCAGCGACCATACGCGTGAAGAGCAGATCAAGCGCGCCGTCATCCTCCAGCAGCGTGCGGGCTGGGGCCAGTGGGGCTGCGCTGACGCGAGGTTCAACTGACCACTTCCAAGCTGCTTGGTGCGGCCGACGTACGCCGTCTGGCGCAAGCCTGCGGTATTCACCCCACCAAGCAACGGGGGCAGAACTTTGTCATCGACGCCAATACGGTTCGACGCATCGTGCGCACATCGGGAATCGGTGAAGATGATGTGGTGCTCGAGGTGGGTCCAGGTCTCGGTTCGCTGACCCTAGGCTTGCTCGAGGTGGCGCAACGCGTCGTTGCGATCGAGATCGACGAAATCCTTGCCGGTGCGCTGCCGGCGACGATCACCGAGTTCGCTCCAGATCGGGTCGACAGCTTCGAAGTTGTGCTGGCCGATGCCATGCGGATCACCGATATCCCCGGTCGGCCGCCGACCGCTTTGGTCGCCAATCTTCCGTACAACGTTTCCGTACCGGTTTTGCTACACCTTTTCGCACTGCTTCCGTCAGTCAAGACGGGACTTGTGATGGTCCAGTCCGAAGTCGCCCAACGGCTCGCCGCGCCACCGGGTTCACGCACGTACGGTGTGCCCAGTGTCAAAGCTGCCTGGTATGCCGACGTCCGTCTGGCGGGGAAGATCGGCCGCAATGTTTTCTGGCCGATGCCCAATGTCGATTCGGCCCTCGTGGCATGGACCCGGCACGAACCGCCTCGCGATATGGACCAGCGTGACTCTGCTCACAGAGAACGTGTGTTTGCTGTGGTCGACGCTGCGTTCGCGCAACGGCGCAAGACGCTGCGGGCGACCCTCACCGGCATCGCCGGATCGGCAATGGCGGCCGAAAATGCCCTCGTCGCCGCCGGAGTTTCGCCGCAAGCAAGGGGAGAGACAATCGGGGTCGAGGAGTTCGCCCGCATTGCCGCTTGCCTAGCCCAACCGGCGCACGGTTAGATTCTTTTCGTGACCACTGTGCGCGTTCCCGCCAAGATCAATTTGTGTCTGGGCGTCGGTCCGCTGCGCGAGGACGGTTTCCACCCGCTCGCGACGGTTTATCAAGCCGTTGATGTCTACGACGAAGTCAAGGCCTCCGCCGTGGTCGATGACTCCCTCACAATCACAGTGCATTTCGACGGCGATCGTGCGCGCGAAGCCGCAGCGGTCCCCGAGGACGATGACAATCTCGCCATCCGTGCTGCCAGACTTTTACGCGAAAGGACCGGCACGACCGAAGGTGCCGCGATCGCCATCCGCAAAGTCATTCCCGTCGCGGGCGGTATGGCCGGCGGATCGGCTGATGCGGCTGCCGCGCTGGTGGCCTGCAATGAGTTGTGGGGGACCGGCCTCACTCGTGTCGAACTCGAAGTCATTGCCGCCGAACTCGGCAGCGATGTCCCATTTCTGATCCACGGTGGTATCGCGATGGGCGGAGGCCGCGGCGAACTCATAAGCCCGGTGTTGGCCCGGGGTTCGTATCACTGGGTTTTCGCGATCGCGGCCCAAGGATTGTCGACGAAGTCGGTTTATGCCGAATTCGACCGGCTCACCGCCGAGCGCGAAGTCCGCGAACCTGAAGTCCCCGGTGACTTGCTGGCGGCGTTGCGCGCCGGCGACGCGGCGGCGTTGGGGGAAGCATTGTCCAACGACCTCACTGAGGCGGCCTTGTCGCTGCGGCCCGAACTCGCCGCGACCCTCGACGTGGGTCTCGAATGCGATGCGCTTGGCGCGATCCTGTCGGGCTCGGGCCCGACGTCGATGTTCCTGGCCCGCGACGACGCTCATGCCCTCGACATCGCCTTTGCCCTGACGAGTTCCCGGGTTTGCGCCGACGTCGCCCAGGCAACCGGCCCGGTCCAAGGCGCCCGGCTGATCTAACCCCGGTCGCCGGCACCGCCTGCAACCGGCGTCGGTGAGTTAGGCACCACCGCCAACAGTTCGGTGGTGCCTAAGCCACCGGCCACGATCGCTGACACCGCCTGCAGGCTAGGTCAGCCGTCGATGAGTTCGCTGAGTTCGATCCAGCGGTGTTCGAGTTCGGACATCTGCTCTTCGATCTTCGTCACCGAGGCGGCCCGCGCGGCAAGGCCGGGGAAATCGCCCGGATCGTGTTCGGCCATCTCAACGTGCAGTGCATCGATCCGCGTCGTCATCTTTTCGAGTTTGCGGTCGATCGAGGCGATTTCCTTTTTCGTCGTACGCAGATCCGCGTTCGACAATCCTGAAGGGTTTGGCGCCAATGGCCCCGAAGCAGTCCCGGTCGCGTGATCGTCTTGTTCCTTGCGGAGGCGCAGGTATTGATCCACACCGCCGGGCAGGTGCCGGAAATGTCCGTCGAGGATTGCGTATTGCTGATCGGTGATGCGTTCGATCAGATAGCGGTCGTGGGAGACCACAAGCAACGTGCCCGGCCACGAATCGAGAAGATCCTCCATCGCGGCCAGCATGTCGGTGTCGAGGTCGTTGGTCGGCTCATCGAGCACCAGCACATTCGGCTCGTCGAGGAGAATCAACAACAGTTGAAGGCGGCGTTTCTGTCCGCCGGAGAGATCACGGACCGGCGTCGACATCTGCGCATTCGAAAAGCCGAGGCGCTCGAGCAACTGACTCGGCGTCATTTCCTTGCCGCCGGTCACATAACTGGTGCGTTGCCGGCCGATGACGTCGCTGACGCGGTCCGAACCGACGTCCTTGAGTTCATCGAGTTCCTGGGTGAGTGTCACGACCTTGACCGTCTTGCCGCGCTTGACCCGGCCCGAGGTCGCCGTGACAGCCCCGGTTACCAGCCCGAGAAGCGTGGATTTGCCCGCACCATTGGCACCGAGGATCCCTGTGCGTTCGCCCGGGCCGATACGCCATTCGATGTGACGGAGCACCTCGTTGTCGCCGTAGGACACACCGACGTCGAGGATGTCGACGACGTCCTTGCCGAGACGCGCCGTCGCCATTTGCTTGAGCTCGATCGGGTTTCGTGGCGGCGGGTCGTTCTCGATGAGTTGGTTCGCCGCTTCGATGCGGAACTTCGGCTTCGCCGTACGGGCAGGGGCACCGCGGCGAAGCCAGGCGAGCTCCTTGCGCATGAGGTTCTGACGTTTCGACTCGGTCGCTGCCGACATCCGGTCGCGCTCGACGCGTTGCAGGATGTAGGCGGCATAACCGCCCTCGAACGGTTCGACGATGCCGTCGTGGACTTCCCAGGTCGCATTGCAGACCTCGTCGAGGAACCAACGGTCGTGGGTAACGACGAGAAGGCCGCCGGAGCTGGTCGCCCACCTGTTTTGCAGGTGCTGCGCCAACCAAGTGATGCCCTCGACGTCGAGATGGTTGGTCGGTTCGTCGAGGAAGAGGATGTCGTCATCGCCGACAAGGAGTTGGGCGAGTGCCACCCGGCGACGCTGGCCGCCGCTGAGGTTGCCGATCGTGTCACCCCAGCCGATATCGGCGACGAGGCCGCCAATGACATCGCGGATCCTGGCGTCGCCGGCCCACTCGTAGTCCTGCGCATCGCCGACGATGGCGTGACCGACTGTTTGGGACTGGTCGAGGGTGTCGGTTTGGTCGAGCATGCCGATGTGGACGCCGCCGCGGGTCGTCACGCGTCCGGAGTCGGGCTGCATCCGGCCGCACAGGATTGACAAAAGCGTCGACTTGCCGTCGCCGTTACGGCCGACGATGCCGATACGATCGCCCTCGTTGATGCCGATCGTCACAGAGTCGAAGACGGATTTGGTCGGGAATTCGAGCCCGATCGACTCGGCTCCCAAGAGATGTGCCACTGCCTCAGTCTAGATGGGGGCCACCCGGCGACCGTCAGTGGTCGAAGGGCAGCGACAACGTACGCAACGCGTCGGCGAGGGCCGCGGCCTCGGCGTTGCTCAACCCGGCCAGCAATTCCTTCTCATGGGTGAGTAACGCGTCCATCGCTCCGTCGACGGCTTTGCGGCCGGACGGACTGAGTCGGACCTGCACTCCGCGCCGGTCGTCGGGATCTGGCGAACGCTCCACGAGGCCACGGGCCACGAGCCGGTCAACGCGGTTGGTCATCGTTCCGCTGGTGACGAGGGTTTCGTGGACGAGTTGGCCGGGCGACAACCGATAAGGCTTTCCGGCGCGGCGCAGCGCCGAGAGCACATCGAATTCCCATGCTTCGAGCTGATGACTGGCGAAAGCCTGTTTGCGGGCACGATCGAGGTGATGGGCGAGGCGGGTGACCCGGCTCAGGACGTGCATCGGGGAAACATCCATGTCGGGTCGTTCCCGGCGCCAAGCGGCAACCAGTCGATCGACTTCGTCCTCGGCCATGGAAACATCTTACGCTTCAAGAATCTTGATATCGAGAGGCTTCGGCCCGTGCGGGATTAGAGTCTGGTGCATGGACATTCTCGAGGCAGTTTCCGCAGGACCGTCAGCCCAACGCGAACTCCTCGAAAGCGGAGCGATCACGTCGCGCCAACTCGTCGAGGCCACTCTTGAATCGATGACGCGAACGCAGGAGCGGTTGAACAACTGCGTGGCGTTGTATGACACCTCGGCCCTCGACGCCGCTGACGATGCCGATCGGCGACGTGCGGCCGGGGACACGGCGCCGTTGCTTGGCGTGCCGATCGCAGTCAAGGACGACACCGACATCGCTGGATTCGTCACGCGGTGGGGGAGCAGCGCCAATTTCCGGCCGGCCGAGTCCGATGCCGACATCGTCGCAAGGATCCGCGAGGCCGGGATGGTCATCGTAGCCAAGACGACCCTCCCCGAGCTGGCGATCTGTGGATTCACCGAGACCGAGACGTTCGGCATCACCCGCAATCCGTACAACATCGCTCATACGCCCGGCGGGTCCTCGGGCGGATCGGCCGCAGTTGTGGCCGATAGAGCGGTGGGCATCGCGACAGGCACGGATGGGGCCGGCTCCATCCGCATTCCCGCCGCGTGTTGCGGACTGGTGGGGTTCAAGCCGACCCACGGCACGATGCCGAGCTCGGGTGGTTGGTACGGCTTGTCCACGCAGGGCTGCCTCACACAAAAGGTTGTCGACAGCGCGCTGTATCTCGACACGTTCGGCAACTTCGACGGTTCGCTGGTCGAGGCCTCCAAAACTGATCCAGCGCCGTTGCGCATCGGCATCGACTTGCACCCGTTCCCGGCATCGGCACCGCTCAAAGTCGACCCGCCGGTCATCAGCGCGGTGGCAAGCGCCGGTGACATGTTCACCGTGCTCGGACACGACGTCAAAACGGTTCGCGTTCCTTACGGGACGGCGGCTCAAGCGTTGAGCGTGCGTGTTCTCGCCGGAGTCCGCGACGGTGCAGCAGGCACCGATGACCCGACGAAACTCGAGAAGCGCAGCAAACAGGTCGCTCGGCTCGGCAAGCCGTTCGGCGCCAAATTGGTTGCTCGATCTCGCGCGGCAGGACAGAAGTTCGGTGAGACATTGCTCGAGGATCTCGGTATCGACGTCCTGCTCTCACCCACGATGAGCGGGCCCGCGGTCAAAGTCGGCCGCTGGAAGGGCAAGGGCGGACTTGCCACGATGCTCGGCATGGGACGTTTTTATGCCTTTACGCCGGCGTGGAACCACGCCGGCCAACCCGCCGTGTCGATGCCGGCCGGATTTACCGACGAGGAGGGTTTGCCCCTGGCAATCCAACTCATCGCCGCGCGCGGTGACGACGCCCGACTTATGGCGCTCGCCGGTCAGTATGAGCGGGCCCGTGCCTGATGTCCCGCGCCTTATGAAGTGGGATCCCGAAAAGTATCTGGACTTCGCCGACGAACGAGGCAGGCCGTTTGCCGAACTCGTTCAACGTGTCCCCGGCGATCCGAACACGATCGTCGACCTTGGCTGTGGTCCCGGTCAGTTGACCCGCATACTCCGCGAACGCTGGCCGGCCGCCCGGATCCTCGGTGTCGATTCGTCCGGGGAAATGATCGACAAGGCCGGACGCGACAACAACGATCCCGGCGTCACGTATGAACTCGCCGACGCTTCGGCTTGGACGGGTCGGGCCGAACTCGTCATTTCCAATGCGATGTTCCAGTGGGTGCCCGATCAGTTGGACGTCATTCGCCGGCTCGCCACGATGACGGACACTCTTGCCATTCAGGTCCCCAACAACTTTGATGCCCCGAGCCATACCCTGATGCGTGAGGTCGCCGCAAGGTCGCCATACGCCGAACACCTCAACAATTTCACGTTTCGTACCGGCACCGGTGTCGAGACTTATCTCGATTTGTTCGCCGGCCTCGGCTGGGCCGTCGATGCGTGGGAGACGACCTACCAACACATCCTTCCGGGTGAGGATGCCGTTTTCGGCTGGGTTTCGGGCACCGGAGCTAGACCGGTCCTGCAGGCATTGCCCGGAGACGTTCCCGACGACATTAGGGGCAAGTTCGAGCAGGAATACAAAGCGGCGTTGCGCGAGGCATACCCGGCGCACGCGTGGGGAACCGTGCTGCCGTTCGCCCGAGTCTTTGTCGTTGCGCAAAGGCGACTGGACGTCTAGTAGTCTGGTCTGCGCAATCCCCGGTTGGTCTGCTGGCCAGTGTTTCTGCTGTCCCGCAGGCGGGCCGGTTATATTCCCCGGTTGGTCTGCCGGCAGGGCCCGCCGCACTTTGAATGCGGACTAGCGACGTAGGTTCGACTCCTACCCGGGGAGCACAGCTCTTGTTAGATCTCAATCGACAAAGGAGCCAGGTGAGCGACCACGTAACCGCAGTCGTCTTGGCGGCAGGCGCCGGGACTCGAATGAAGTCCGCCAAGGCCAAAGTGCTCCACGAAATCGGTGGCCGCAGTATGGTCGCGCATGCCTTGGCCGCTGTGTCGGGTGCCGGCATCAGCAGCACGGTCGCCGTGATCGGCCACGACCGCGAACAGGTTTCCACCCACATCATCTCGCTTGATCCGGCCGTCGTCCTCGCCGTGCAGGAGCAGCAAAATGGCACCGGACACGCTGTTCAGGTCGCTTTGGCGGCGCTGCCGTCCGCTCCCACCGGCACGGTGCTCGTCACGTATGCCGATGTGCCGCTGCTGACTGCCGAGACTTTGACCGCTTTTCTCGCCGAACACGCTGCCTCCGGTCGGGCGGTGACGATCCTGACGGCCGAACTTGATGATCCGACTGGTTATGGGCGGATCATCCGCGACACATCCGGTGCCGTCATCGCGATCCGCGAACACAAAGACGCCAGCGAAGACGAATTGCAGATCCCCGAAGTCAACAGCGGCATCCTCGCCCTCGACGCCGCGTTCCTGACCGACGCCCTCGCCGGACTCAGGACCGACAATGCTCAGGGCGAGGTCTATCTCACCGACGTCATCGGCATCGCCGCCGACCGTGGGCTGCCGGTCGGCGCACATGTCCTCGAAGACGTCTGGCAAACCGAAGGCGTCAACGACCGCTCTCAACTCGCTCGTCTCGGCGCAGAACTCAATCGCCGGGTGACCGAACACTGGATGCGCGAAGGCGTCACGATCGTCGATCCGGCCACGACCTGGATCGACAGCGCCGTCACGATCGGACCCGACACCACGATCCTTCCCGGCACGCAGTTGCTCGGAGCCACCACCATCGCCGCCAGTGCGACCATCGGCCCCGACACCACGTTGCGCAACGTCGAGGTCGGCGAAGGCGCCACTGTCATACGAACACATGGTTCGGACGCGGTCATCGGCGCCAACGCGACCGTCGGACCGTTTTCGTATCTCCGACCGGGCACCGAATTGGGTACCAAGGGCAAGATCGGTGCGTTCGTCGAGACCAAGAACGCCCGGATCGGCGACAGCGCCAAAGTGCCACACCTGTCCTATGTCGGCGACGCCGAGATCGGCGAAGGCAGCAACATCGGTGCCGGCACGATCTTCGCCAACTACGACGGTGTCAACAAGCACCGCACGACCGTCGGCAAACACGCGCGTACGAGTTCGAACAACACGTTCGTCGCGCCGATCACGATCGGTGACGGGGCGTTCACGGCCGCGGGGACCACGATCCGCAACGACGTGCCTGCCGGGGCGCTTGCGGTCGGCAACACCGAACAGAGGAACATTGAGGGTTGGGTGGCAGCAAAGCGACCCGAAACCCCGTCAGCACGTGCAGCAGCACAATCAAAGCAAGAATCGCAGGAGACTCATGCACAGGAGAATGGCGAGTGAGTAGCATGAAGCGCGCGACCGAAAAGAACATGATGCTCTTTTCGGGGCGAGCACACCCAGTCCTTGCAGACGAGGTCGCCAACCTTCTGGACATCAAACTCGTGCCGACCACGGCCTATGACTTTGCCAACGGCGAGATCTATGTGCGCTTTGAAGAATCCGTACGCGGTTGTGACGCCTTCGTCATGCAGAGCCATTCCGCGCCCATCAACGACGCGATCATGGAACAACTCCTGATGATCGACGCACTCAAAAGGGCCTCGGCCAAACGCATAACGGTGATCCTCCCGTTTTACGGTTATGCCCGCCAGGACAAGAAACACCTCGGCCGTGAACCCATCTCGGCGCGGCTCATGGCCGACTTGTTCCTCACCGCCGGCGCCGATCGACTGATGACCGTCGACCTGCATACGTCCCAGATCCAGGGATTCTTCGACGGACCGGTCGACCACCTCATAGCGATGCCAATTCTGGGACGTTATGTGAAGAAAAAATATGGCAAGAAGCCGCTCGCCGTCGTCTCGCCCGACGCCGGCCGCATCAAGGTCGCCGAGGCCTGGTCGCGTTCGCTCGGCAACGCGCCGCTGGCGTTCATCCACAAGACCCGCGACATCAGCCGTCCCAACCAGACCAAGGCCAACCGCGTCGTCGGTGACGTCACCGGTCGCGTATGCGTGCTCGTCGACGACCTCATCGACACCGGTGGAACAATCGTCCAGGCCGCTGAAGCGCTGATGGCCGACGGGGCGGCGGACGTTGTCATCGCCGCCACGCATGCCGTTTTTTCGGGCCCCGCCGTCGATCGCCTCAAGAACTCCACGGCGTGCGAAATAATAGTGACGAACACGCTGCCGATCCCCGATGACCGCCGCTTCGACAAACTCACGGTGTTGTCGATCGCGCCATTGCTGGCCCAGGCCGTCGCCGCGATCTTCGAAGACGGATCCGTCACCAGCCTGTTTAAGAATTAGGCGACCCCGAGCCGGGCCTGCCGCCTGCCACCTCGCCCTTCCGTCGAGTGGCGCAGATTCGGCGTTTTGCCCCGGATGGAACCCCGAATCTGCGCCATTCGATCACAAATTTGCGCCACTCGCGGTTCCCGACGGGTATGACCGTAAGCAGATTTCGTGTCACCGAGCTGCTGCGATAGACTTACGAAGTTGCCTCGGCGAGGGTCCGCAAGGACCGTGATCGACAGGGCGCTCCACGGAGTGCTGTGTTGAGCGCCTGGCCGAAGCGGCAGCCGCTTGACGAAAAATGACTGACGAAAAACCCTGATTCGAGGAGTATTCCCCCGTGGCCGAGATCAAGATCCAAGCCGAAGAACGCACAGAATTCGGCAAGGGCGCAGCGCGCCGCATCCGCCGCAATGACAAGGTTCCCGCCGTCCTCTACGGACACGGTTCCGAGCCCGTCCATGTCACCCTTCCCGGCCACGAGTTGATGATGGCGTTCAAGACCGCCAACGTGTTGCTCTCGGTCGAACTGGGCAAGGACAAGCATCTCGTCATCCCCAGGCAGGTTCAGCGTGACCCGCTCAAGGGCTTCATTGAGCATGCAGACCTCCTCATCGTCAAGCGTGGCGAAAAGGTCACCATCGACGTGCAGATCCACCTTGTCGGCGAAGCGGTTCCCGGTTCGCTCATCCAGAGCGAAGTCAACTCGGTTTCACTCGAAGCCGAAGCGACTCACATCCCGACCGGCATCGATGTTTCGGTCGAAGGACTCGAAGTCGGTGCGCGCCTCACCGCCAGTGACCTCGTCCTGCCCACTGGAAGCACTCTGGCCATCGATGAAGATGCGCTCATCCTCCAGATCACGGCCGCTCCGACTGCCGAGCAGCTCGAGTCCGAACTCGCCGAAGCCGAAGCAGAAGCCGGCATCGAGCACGACGCAACCGATGCAGCCACCGAAGCCGGCACCGAAGACGGCGAAGCTCAGGCGAGCACCGAATCCGAGTGACCTGGTTGATCGTCGGGCTCGGAAATCCGGGTCCGACGTATGCCGGCAACCGACACAACGTCGGTTATATGGTCAACGACGTTCTTGCGGGGCGGATCGGTTCGACACAAAGCGGCGCAGACTGGAAGGCTCACAAATCCGGCCGTTCGGACGTGGTCGAAGGACAACTGACCGGCGAACATGTCGTCTTGTGCCGCCCGCGCTCCTACATGAATGAGAGCGGCGGACCGCTGTCCCTTGTGGCCAATTTCTTTAAGATCGATCCCGCCCACATGATAGTGATTCATGACGAACTCGACATCGATTTCGGTGCCTTGCGGGTGAAGTTCGGTGGCGGCGACAACGGTCACAACGGGCTCAAGTCAATTCGCCAATCGATCGGCACCGGCGATTATTCGCGGATCCGCGTTGGCATCGGACGCCCGCCCGGACGCCAGACGGTCCACGACTTCGTCCTCAAACCGTTCAGCGCCACCGAACGACGCGAACTTCCGACGTATGTCGAGGAGGCCGGCGACGCCATCGAAAGCCTGATGACGGTGGGGCTGGAAGCCACCCAGAGCAACTTCAACCGATAAGTTCGAAAAGTTATGACCTTGCAACGCCTCGCGACTCTCGTCGCCACCGAACCTACTGTTTCCCAGCTTCTCGTCGACCGCCTGGACGGGCTCAATGAACTCGATCTCCAGGCCCCCGAGTCGTTGCGTCCGTTCCTGACCCAGGCCCTCGCCACGCAGTCAACGGTCCTCGCCGTCACAGCGACGGCGCGTGAATCAGAAGACCTCGCCGACGATCTCGCGGAGATGCTTGGCGAGGCCAACGTCGTCTACTATCCCGCCTGGGAGACCCTTCCTCATGAGCGGCTTTCACCACGCTCGGAGACAGTTGGCCGCCGCCTCGCGGTTCTGCGCCGACTCGTCCATCCCGGCGGAGAAGCCGCACCCGTGAGGGTCATCGTCGCGCCCATCCGGTCAGTGCTTCAGCCGCAAGTCAAGGGCCTCGCCGACCTCATCCCGGTCGAACTCCACAAGGGCGATGACATCGAACTCGACCGGGTCGTCCAAGACCTGGCCGCAGCCGCCTACGCGCGTGTCGACCTCGTCGAACGGCGCGGCGAGTTCGCGGTCCGCGGCGGCATCGTCGACGTGTTCCCGCCCACCGAAGACCACCCGCTGCGGATCGAATTCTGGGGCGACACCATCGAGGAGATCCGCCACTTCGCCGTCGCCGACCAGCGATCGCTCGAGGCGGTCGAACACGTATGGGCGCCGCCGTGCCGCGAACTCCTGCTGACCGACGAAGTCAAGGAACGCGCCGCCGTGCTGGCGACCCAACACCTGCAACTGGCCGAGTTGTTCACGAAGTTGTCCGAAGGCCACGCGGTCGAAGGTATGGAGTCTCTCGCGCCGGTCCTCGTCGACGACATGGAACTCCTCATCGACTTGTTGCCGGCTCGTTCGGCGATCCTGATCTGCGATCCCGAGCGCATCCGCACCCGCGCGCACGACCTCGTTGCCACCAGCGAGGAGTTCCTCCAAGCGTCCTGGGCGGCTGCGGCTTCGGGCGGCGAAGCGCCGATCGACCTCGGCTCGGCCGCCTACCAGACCATCGACTATGTGCGGCTGGCTGCGCTCGGTCTCGGCCACAGCTGGTTCCAGCTTTCCCCATTCGGCCTCGACCTCGACCTCGACGAGAGTTCGCGTGCAGTCGACATGGAGCCAGCACCGACATACCGCGGAGACACGGCAAAAGCGCTCACCGACATCGCGACCTGGGTGAAGGAAGATCGCCGGGTCATGTTCGTTGCCCCCGGCCCCGGCCAGGCCCAGCGCACGGTCGAGTGGTTCGCCGAACATGACATCGCTGCGGCGCTGGACGACAACGTTGCCAAACCGTCGCGACGCGTCGTCCAGGTGGGCGTCGGCGAACTCGATCACGGCTTCATCTCCGCGCCGCTGAACCTCGTCGTCATGACTTATGACGATCTGGTCGGTCAGCGTCCCGCCGAACGCGGTGAACGCAAGATCCCGTCCCGCCGGCGCAAACAGGTCGACCCGCTCGAACTCAAAACCGGTGATTTCGTCGTCCACGAGCAACACGGTGTCGGGCGGTATGTCGAACTCATGCAACGCGTCGTCCACGGCGCCGCCCGCGAATACCTCGTCGTCGAATACGGCGCCAGCAAACGCGGTCAACCGGCTGATCGGCTCTTTGTGCCGATGGACCAGCTCGACCAGATCAGCCGTTATGTCGGCGGCGAATCGCCGTCCCTCGACCGGCTCGGCGGCGCCGACTGGACCAAACGCAAGAGCCGCGCCCGCAAGGCCGTACGACAAATCGCCGGCGAACTCATCAAGCTGTATGCCGCCCGCCAGTCGACCAAGGGTTATGCCTTCGGGCCGGACACGCCGTGGCAGGCCGAACTCGAAGACGCCTTTGCGTTTGTCGAGACCCCGGACCAGTTGTCAACGGTCGACGAGGTAAAACGCGACATGGAACGCACAGTCCCGATGGACCGCCTGGTTTGCGGCGACGTCGGCTATGGCAAGACCGAAATCGCCGTCCGTGCCGCGTTCAAGGCCATCCAGGACGGCAAACAGGTCATCCTGCTGGTGCCGACGACACTGCTGGTCCAGCAGCACTATGCCACGTTCGCCGAACGGTTCGGTCAGTTCCCGGTCACGATGCGCCCGTTGTCGCGATTCCAGTCGGCGAAAGAGTCGAAAGAGGCCCTTGAAGGTCTCGCCAATGGATCGATCGACCTCGTCATCGGGACCCACCGTCTCCTGCAGCCAGGCGTCCGGATCAAGGATCTCGGCCTCGTCATCGTTGATGAGGAGCAGCGTTTCGGGGTCGAGCACAAGGAAGCGCTCAAACATCTGCGAGCGGCGGTCGACGTCCTGAGCCTGTCGGCGACCCCCATTCCCCGTACTCTCGAAATGGCGATCACCGGCATCCGCGAAATGTCGACCATTGCGACTCCGCCCGAAGAACGCCATCCGGTCCTCAGTTTTGTCGGACCCTACGAGGACAGTCAGGTCATCGCCGCCGTCCGCCGCGAACTTCTGCGCGAAGGCCAGGTGTTCTACATCCACAACCGGGTGCAAAGCATCGACAAGGCCGTCGCCCACCTCAAGGATCTCATCCCCGAAGCGCGCGTGGCCGCCGCTCACGGGCAAATGAATGAGCGCCAGTTGGAGCAGGTCATGGTCGACTTCTGGGAAAAGCGCTTCGACGTCCTGGTCTGCACGACGATCGTCGAGTCCGGCCTCGATGTGTCCAACGCCAACACCATGATCATCGAACGCTCTGACACGCTCGGCCTCTCCCAACTCCACCAGTTGCGAGGTCGTGTCGGCCGCGGCAGCGAGAGGGCCTATGCCTACTTCCTTTATCCGCCGGAGAAGCCGCTCACCGAAACGGCGCACGAACGCCTGGCGACGATCGCCCAACATTCCGAACTCGGCGGCGGTATGGCTGTCGCGATGAAAGACCTCGAGATCCGTGGAGCCGGCAACCTGCTGGGCGGCGAACAGTCCGGACATATTGCCGACGTTGGTTTCGACCTGTATGTGCGTCTCGTCGGCGAAGCCGTTGCCGAATTCCGCGGCGAGGCGGCGCCCGAACGCGAAGTCAAGATCGAACTCCCGATCGAAGCTCATCTACCGCACGACTACGTGCCCAGCGAGCGGCTCCGCTTGGAGATGTACAAACGCCTCGCCGACGTTCGCACCCTCGAAGAAGTCACCGAACTCCGCGAGGAACTCATCGACCGATATGGCGAGCCGACCGAGTCCGCCGAGGCTCTCCTCGAGGTTGCCCGACTCAGGGTCCGAGTGCGGTCCGCCGGACTGCTCGAGGTCACGTCGGCCGGCACCAATATCCGTTTCGCACCAGTCAAACTGGCCGAGTCGGCGCAGCTGAGACTCGCTCGGGTTTATCCCAAGAGCACCTACAAGGCAGCGGCCGGGGTCGCCCTCGTTCCGCGACCCAAGACCGCCCCCATCGGCGGTGAGTCGCTGCGCGACGGCGCTCTTCTCCAATGGTGCCGCATGGTCATCGACAGCGTGATCGACCCGCAATCCTGAGAACTTCCGATTACGTACGACGTGCCCCGACATTCTCGTAACGTCATACTGTCTGGGGCCTATAGGCCCCGGACAGTATGACGTTACGAGACGACGGTGTCGGTGGCACTGAGGGTGCGGCCGGCGACGGTTTGGTGTTGGTGCTCGAGGACTGGCGTAGCCAAGGACATTTTTCGTTTCTCGTCTTCTCACCTGGGGAGAAGCCATCGGCACGCTTACCAAGAACGGGCTTCTCGACACCGACTAGGTGCTCGACTGGTTGTCGGTGTTCGGCATCTGGACCCGCGTCGGCCAGCGGCCCAGAAGACTCGCGACAAGCATGACGCGACGAAACTTTACGAGAACTTCGAAGCGCTGGCAGCGAAACAGGGAAAGCTGAGATCTCAGCCGATCGGAACCGCTGAGACGATGTGTGTTTGGTTACAAGGCTCGTTGGGTATTACCCAGGTTCTTTCGAGCACGATTCGAGGTCCACAGTGAGCTTGAACAAAGCCTCGGTCTTGGCGCGTGCGGGCGCTCGGGGTCTCACCGCGGCGATGGCGATGTCCGGGGCCCGTCGTCTCACCACAAATCTTGGGCTCATGGAGCAGACTCCACCTGAGGCAATGGTGGAGCGCGGCGCGCCCCAGTCAGTCAAGGATCTCGATCCGGAAAAACGTGCGGCGGTCACCGAGTTGGCCCACTGGGCATACGGGGCCGGCGGCGGGTTTGTGTTCGGCGTTTTGCCACGAAGGGTGCGGAGCCACCCTGCCAGTGGCCTGGTCTTCGGAATCGCGATTTGGCTTGGCTTCGAGTTGGCAATCGCGCCAATACTTGGCGCTCAAAACAAGCAGGGCCGGCGGCTGGGCCAGGTCATGCTGATGGCGGACCACGCGCTCTATGGGGTGATGGTTTCAGGGCGGCTGGCGCCAGAGCCGGAAATAACCCGACGTCGACGCGCTTGACTCAGCGAGCCCCGTCCCGTCCGTGCAGAGCCACTTACACGGAAGCTGCCGCCGAGATCGCCCGCGGAAACCGACCAGGAACTGTGCCGATCGGCAGGGAGTGTTGCGCGACGGCGAAATCCTCACCTGGTGCAACAGTGCGATCGACCCGCAGTCGTGATGTTGCCCCGCTGTAGTCTGAGCACACTGTCATCTCTGAAAGGTTCACCTTCGTGAATTCTTCGCGTCCCCTCTCGCTTTTGAGTTTGGTCAGCCTGAAATCGGGCGGCCTGCGCTTGGCCACCTTCGGCATCGCGGTCATCGCTCTGACGGCATGCGCGGGAGTCAGCCCCGGCAGTGCTGCGGTCGTCGACGGTGAATCGATCTCCATGAAAACGGCCGACGAGGCCTCGGCCGCATACTGCAAACTCTCCCTCACGGTGGCGGCGCAGCAAGGCGTCAAGACTGTGAGTTCTGGTGACTCACGCCGTCAAGCCATCACCGACCTGATCATGTATGCCGTCGCAAAGAAGGTTGAAAAGCAACGAGGAGTGACGGTCGATCCCACAACCTATGTCATCACCGACACCCAGAAGTCGCAGATCGCCCAGGCGTTCCCCCGGGCCGACCTCACCCAGATCGGTGATGCGATCGAGCGAAGCCAGCAAACGTATTCGATCATCGTCGCCGTCGGCCAGGCGTCGACCGGCGAGGTCATGGCTGGTGACACCAAGGCCGCGATCGAGAAGGCGGGACAGGCCG
>JACMOZ010000036.1 GCA_014377785.1 Aeromicrobium sp. | reverse complement strand
GGGATCGACGTTACGCACCCGCAGAGCTATCGGTCCGTGATCACGCGAGAAGTAGTCGAACCGCTCGGACTCACTGCGGCCCTTGTGCGGGTGCCCGGCGACGACAACGGCCCGCTCGACGGGGCCGGCGACCGCTATGAGCAGGACATCAATAGTGCCGGAGGCATCGACCTTCAGATTCTCGGCATAGGCCGCACCGGACACATCGGATTCAACGAACCCGGGTCCTCGTTCGGATCAACCACGCGGGTGAAGACACTCACCCAACAGACACGTCAGGACAACTCACGCTTCTTCGGATCCCTCGATGAGGTCCCGACGCACTGCCTCACCCAAGGGATCGGCACGATCTTGCGGGCACGACATCTATTCCTCTTCGCTTTCGGCGCAAGCAAGGCACAGGCCATCGCCTCGGCAGTGGAAGGGCCACTAACGGCCAGTTCACCCGGATCGGCAATCCAACTTCACCCTCACGTGACAGTGTTCGTAGACACACAAGCCGCCTCAGAGCTGGCAAACTCCGACTACTACCGGCAGGCGTTCGAGCAGCGCTTGGACTGGGAGAAGATCTAGCTAAGCTCGCCACGACCCCTGACCGTTGCTCATTCCCATTGGCGACAGTCCGGTCGAGGCTTGAAGGCCGTTCGAGATTCAGCGCCCCATGGGTCTATACCTTGGGGCTCAGTATCGAACTGCGGGATGGCAACGGCGACATGAGCTCACACGCCAGAAACGGCTCTTGACGCTACCTTGAGTGGGATTCTTTCCTGTTCTACACGACGATGTCCTTGGTGACTCGATGCGAGCAGAAGCTTGTAAACATCGCGTTCTTCGACCGTGAGATGAGGCAGGAGCTTGGGTTCGCCCGGGGTGAGGAGCACTCCGTGTTTGTCTGTATCGGTTCCGAACATCTCGTATTCGCGGTAGGTGGCCATGTCCATCAAAATGGTGTCGGCTGGCACACCGTTCGCGCGCCAGCCATTGAGGATCTCGTATCCTTCTGCGTCAATGTCGCCCCAGTAGTAGAGCTGGGGCGCATCAGTCACCCAGGAGAACGCAGCTGCTGTCGTGCCTCCGGAGCCGCCACCTTCTATCGTGATGCCTCCGCAGATCGGAGGGAAATGGATAGCGGTGTCTTTGTTCTCCGAGATGATGACTATCGAAGGGCTATAGGGGAGTGTGACGGGATCTCCAATTGTCACGGAATCGTGCAACCGGGCCCCTGTTGTTCGGTACGCCGGGTCAAGGTAAGTGAAGTGGAGTCGAGAGGGGTGCGCGGGCAGCAACCCTAAGGTCGGGAGCCCGGAAAGGGCGAGGATCTCTGGTTGGTGTGTGTTGAGCCATTTTGCGTGCACACCAGGGATGGGAACTTGTCTCGGTGTGTAGCCGGTGGCGTCGTTGGATCGAAACCAATCAGTCACTGTGCCGAGGAGCTCGAAATCGGCCTCGGTGTATTGGACGATCGATCGAATGAGGCTGGGCAAGTTTTCCGGTACGGGGAACCGCGCCCGGACGAGTTCGAGCCGGATGCGAGCGCGATCGAGTTTCGAGGTCCAACCGTTCCCAACCAGAGCGGCGGCCTCGTCAATGTCTGCGATTTCTAGATGAGTCGGGATGTCTTGAACGGTTGTGTACACACGCTTTTCGACGCTGTGCAGGACGACTTGATGCGCTCGCGCCCAGTCGCGCCAATTCATTACGAGCGGTTGATAGGTGTTTCGCCACCCGTTCTCGATGTCAGTCTTGCTGACTGGGCCAATGGGAAACCGATGTGGCCATGATGCGGTCGTTCCGCTGAGGTCAGTCGCCCAGGTACGCGCCAGTCGACTCTGAATATCAGCGACGACATCAGAAACTGCTTTCATTCGGGCCCTCCCCTGCGGGCGGCATAAGTTCGGTCCGTGTAAGGACTGTTCGGGGTAGCGAGACCACGGACGAGTGGCCCAAGCTGTTTTTCGCCATGTACAGAACACGGTCTGCGTGTGGCTCAAGGGCCGTGAATTGACCGTACGGTGCTCCGATTATTAGCTGGAATCCGAGGCCCTTCCATGCGTCTACAGATCGGCCGGCGAACTCGCTGTCTGCTTTCACGAATCCCTCGTCAAGAAACACTGGAGCGAATCGCGGGCGCTCGTGCGCTTCGTCTCCGAGCTGGAAACGAAGCGCGGCCCCGACGATGAATGCGATGAGTTCTTGCGTCTCGCCGCCTGACTTGCCGCCGAGTGCAGCGTAGGTAGACCGCTGGCGGTTGTCTTGGTCATAAGCGATTGCGGTGATTTCGATGTGTTTGCGCACGTCGAGGAAATAGTCTCGATTGTTCTTTTCTGGGGCGTCTTTTCGGATGAGTCCCATGAATCGTCGAAGCCGTTTGAACCAGTTCTGGATTTGGTCGTCTGTGAAATCGACTGTGTTTGCCCGAGACAGGACACTTAGCTCACGCTTGAATTTCACAATGTCGTCACGGTGCAGCTCTCGCAGGTCGATCTGAAGACGATCTCGACGGTCACTGAACGGCAGTGTGAAGAGGATCGCATTGATCGGCGCCAGTCGATTGCGAATGTCTTCGATGGCGAGGCTGAATGCTCCTGCAAGTGGTACCAGGTCCTGTCCGGACCAGTCGGTGAGGCGGCGCGACCACTCCTGACGTCTGTCGTGGAGTCCGGTTGCTCGGATGCTGTCGAGAATTCGAAGAAACGATGGATAGTTCTCCACGCGGGCCGAAAGGTTCGGGTCCTTCCACATATCGAGATACCGCTGAAACGCGGATTCGAGAGCGCGTTCGATCAGGTCCGACTTGTCGCGAGCGTCCATGCTGAGGTCAGAAAGTCGCTTCCGAAGTCGCCCTACTCCGTCTTCGAAACCCTCAAGATCGCCGACGCTTCCAACTTGCGCGTATTCCGAGTTCAGGTATGCGGCCTGTTCGTTGGTCAACGTCACGGTCTGATCGCGATCGATGCGCTCGATCTCGGTTGCTGTCTGATCTTTTCGGGCGACGAGAACTTCCTGTATCGACTTCAACTCGTTGAGGCGCTGTGTAGTCACATAGGTTTTGCCGTTGGCTTCCTTCAGTTCCTTCGTGAGCTCGTTGAGTTCTTCATGAAGTTCACGCAGTGCGTCGTCCGATTGAAGAAGGTGATCTTTGTGGCGCGTCAGCTCGATGATCTTCGCGGAGAGGCCGCTGTGATCGATGTCCTTCCAGGTGGAACTAAGTAGCTTGTCGTGAGAGGCCTTAGTTGCCTGAAGCGAGGTGTCCTCGCTCTGAGCAAGTTTTCGCTGGTCGTCTATGCCGCTCAGAATTGTGTCGAGCTGATTCACGCGGTGGGCTATCTCGCGCAGCCGTTCTTCCTTGGAGAAGCCGATAACGTCTCGGGCGTTGCTCTCGCCATGGGCCCCGGAGCGTCCTAGCCGGGTTTGACCATTGCCCGTAACTCGGCGTCCGCCTCCCCTGAGGCTGTCGGGAGAATCCACACACAAGGCGTCGGTACTTGTCGCAGATATGCGATCTTGCACCCAAGGGGAAAAGGGCGAGACCTTGTATGCGACTTTCCCCGAAACGTAGGCCGGGTCGAGATCTCGCTGGTTGTAGGGCGCGAGCTCTACGCCTTCGAAGTTGATTCGATGTGGAAGGTGGAGCGGGTCGATCACATGCGATACGCGGTCGAGATCGTCGGAATTGATCAACATGATGCGAGCAACGCCGAACAGGGTGGTCTCGATCGCTTTACGCCAATGTTTTTGTTCCGGAAGGACATCAATAAGCTCGCCGACGAACGGAAGGTCATTCGGATCAATTCCAGTTGCCTGCGCGATGAGCAGTCGGCACTGGTGAAGGCGCGGGTCCATTCGACCGTCGCGGTCCGATAATGACTCGCGCTCTCTCCCGAGCTCGCTCTTCTCGCGACTCGGTTCATATGCGTCGTCGCGCAGACGCCCCATTCTGTCCGTTACGTTCTTCCGTGCGGCTTCGAACCCCTCAATGAAGGTTCGAGAGTGGGCTTGAGCCTCGACAAATTCGGCCTCGCTGTCAATGTCAATGTCCAAGCGCGCGGTCTGTTCATCGAATAGAGAGCGATTTTCCCTCGCGGACTCGTAGGCAAATCCGAGTTCGGTGATGTCCGCTTCAAGGCGAGCAACTGTTGTGTGGGTTTCGTTCCTACTGAGGTCGGCTTCGATGTCCACTTTCCGTGAGATGAGCGCGGCGGCACTCGCCTCTAACCTCGTTCTCTCCTTCTCTGATTGCGCGCGAAGCTCTCGATTGAGATCCTCCGCAGATGACAGGAGGGCGTTCAGCGTTACCCGCTTCCACAACTCAAAGGAAGTGTCGCCTGTCCGATGAATACCAAATGTGTCGATTCGGTCAGCTTCCTCCAACGCGGCTTCTCGCCGGCTATTCAGATCGACGATTCCGTTGAGGACATCCAACTTTTTGCCCTCGGTCAACATTGCTCGGTACGCATCCTCCAGATCCTTGAAATGTTCGACGGCTTCGTCGGCAGCAGCGTAGGTATCCGGAAGTTCGATGACCATCGATTTGTAGAGATCATCGACGGTGCGAACCTGGTGGCCAGCTTGGATGCGGGCGAGTAAACGCATTGCTTTGCCGCCGTCTCCGTGAGCTCCGATGCCGAGACGTGTGAAGAATGCCTGCGAGAACGCCCCGTACGAGTCGTGGACCTTGAGATTTGGAAAGCGTCCTTCGAGCGCGCGCCTGTCAAACCTGGATTCAACTAATGGTGCGAGATCGCGAAGATCTATGGTGCCTTCGACCGTGCACATTTTTCGAAGCAGATCGCTATCCCGGGTGGCACTTTGTGGCACGTAGAACAAACGGGCGGCTGTGTACCGCCGCCCGTGGTCATCAATGAAGGTAACGGCTAGGGCACCCCACGTATCGCTCTTCTGCCCGCGCAACACTCGATCTTTGAGAAGGCCGGTGTCAGGATCGCGAGTGGTGTCCATCTTGCCCCGGAGGTAGGAGACGAGGTTTCGCTGATCGGCGCCTCGGGCACGACCGATGGTCGCGTCGTTGGAAGCACCATTGAAAGGGGTCGCCGAGTCCATCATTACGGCGAGGTACGCATCGAGGAGTGTCGACTTCCCGGTCCCTGAAGCGCCCGAAAGTAGCGTCGTACCTGGCGCAAAGTGAACAGTATGTGGAGTTTGGAAGCCGCCCCAGTTGACGAACTGGAGGGAGTCCGCCCTCCATTGGGTGGTGCCTTCAGTCGCACCCGCGAGATAGAACAAGGAATCGTCGGTGGGGCTCATTCGGGCAGCTCTCCCTCAACAATGAGCTCTTCGCTGCCCGACACACTGCGAGGGTCGGAGTTGTTCTGTTCCGCAAGCCATTCCCAAAGTTGATGGAGGCGTGCCAAAGGAAGCAAGGTTGCGATGACTGGGGATACGCGCAGGCGCGCTGAGTCGTTTGTCTTCACCAGAACTTTCGCTTTGATCAGATTGTCGATGGCGTTATTGGCCTTCGATTCGTCGCTAGATCGATTTGTCGAACTAGCGGGACGAAATGAGGCGACGTGCGCGAGGACGTCGTCCCGTTCGATAGTGACGTCCTCACGCCCGGACGCTTGCTCGCTTTGAAATCGGTGGCGCAGGAACACAAGCGCAATGGTCTCTTCGCGGCTGTACGCGACGTCATGAAGAAGGCTGGGAAATTCCCTGCCCGAGCTCTCTGACGGAGCTTGCCGTTTGAACGCAACTTCGGCGTGGAGATCGAGGTGCAGATCCAGAAACATATCGTTGAGCCTGGCCTTGAAGGGCGCCGGGTCGTCCCGAATGATGCGCCATTCTGCAGGGTTTTGGGCAGCCGATATGAAGCGATTCTTCAGGAGCGCCACGAGAGCACGACGCTGAGCAAGCAATAATCCGCCGGCATCGCCTTCGAACAGAGCAAGTGTCGAATCATCAATGTCCTCAACGAAACGCCCCAAATCGTTTGCGTTCAGGACATCGGAATCTTCGTCGAACTCGGCTTCAGGGATCGTCGCACCCTGATTCAGGTTCGGATTCTCATCGATGGGGATGTCGAGAGGCCCTACTTCGTCAGTCATCATTGGCTCCTTCGGCGATCAGTCTGGTGAGTGCCCCAGTCAACTCGGAGGTCAGTGAAATTGCGGGAACGAGGTAGTTCTGAAGCTCACCGTTCGCTCGGATCGCCTCAAAGACTTCAGCGCCAGCAGGAGCGTCCAAAGCGTCCACGCGAGACATGAAATGCAGCATGCCAAGAATTTCGACTGGACGGCGCAGTTTAATCGGGAGCAGGTTGAAAAGCGCACCGACGGTGTCATCGGTCCCTGTCGAACCGATAAGCGCCAAGCGCAGCTCGGCCAGTGACGGACCACCTTGCATACGGAGCGACTCGATGGTCGGGGGTTCTGGTGCTTCATCGCTGGATTCCTCCAGCGGCGGCGGAGAGGCGATGGAATGAGGATTCCAAAGGCGTTCGCGGAGATGGCCAACTGTGGCTGTTGGAGGCAGCAATTCGAGAGGGACGGTAGCCCGAACGCCCGCGCTCTCCATCCAAGTCGACAACTCGCTCTCAACGCCGCGAAGGACTCTGTCAAGTTCACGCTCTTGGAGGATGTCGTGGCTGACGATGTGCTCTCTGAGCGTGGCCGTCAACCGTCGACGTTGCGACAGGACGTCATTGGTCCCCTGTCGAATCACTGATTCGGCGCCCCGAATCTCACCAACATCACGCATCTCTAGTGCGGAGGCCGCGGGGTGTTTGAGAATCACGCGAACGTTCTCGCGAAGTTCCAGCAGCAAAGCATCGTCTCGGAGCAACACGAAAGCGCCATCGAACGCCCTCCCTTCGGGTGTCGACTTCACGAGTTCATCTTGTTTCTGAAGGTACTCGTCGAGCACTTCTACGACTGCGCGGCCCTCTTCACGAAAATCGCGAAGGATCTTTCGATGCATCTCAAGGACGGACTCCTCCACCCGCTTGAAATCAGAGGGCAATTGACCCATTAGGTCAATGAGGTTCGCATACCCGTCGAGCATCCGATCGTCAGATGCGGCCGCAGCGGTACCGCCCGAAAGGAGCCGATCCCGTTCGACTTCGAGCTCGTGAATCTGCAAGTTCAGTCGGTCGATGCGAACCTGGGCGTCCGGGGACGCTTCCAGCGCCCAGCGTCTTGCCGTGTCCAGAATTGTCGTCAGTCTCGATTCCGAGACAAGTGCTCGCTCGCGTGACAAGCCTTGGACTAGGTCGAGTGCTTCCAGCGCGGAAGAGGTCAGCGAATAGACCAGGGAACCATCAGCGTCGTTGTCTCGGAACAGCCATTGATCGTTAACCCAGATAGTGCATAATCCGCGCGCGTTCACGTTGGGTGGTACCTCGACCCCGGCCCCCTTTAACTCGTCTAGATAGGTTTCGACCTGCGAGTGCAGCCGATCTGCCTGCACTGAACGGCGGTCCCGGGAGAATGAGCACCGGAATGTGGCCACGCGCAGCGCAGCCCACTTCCCGTCGAGCAGGCGCAAAGTCGGGCGTTGGAGCGCCTCCGATGCGCGAGCTATCTCGCCAACGATCTGGCTCACTCGATTCCCCCAAACCATTCGCTCAACACGCCTGCATTGCAGAGTATCGGCGAATGCCGACATTCCCTCGATCAATTCGGGCATGCGCTAAATTTCGTGGATCGCGCTGGGCACTCGTCGCTCGACGTCGCACCGAGGCGTTTATCGCGGCTCCCGTGCCGAGAGCAGCCAGAATTCTGTACTTGGCGCCGCCGGTGTTCGTGACTAGCTGTCCCCAGAATTCGCGAATCACTGGTGGCCTCGACACTCGTCAAGGATGTGGTCCGGGGTGGGGCAGCGTCCACGGGGCTAAACATTCGGGCCAGGGCCCTAATTTTTAGGGTGCCAGAGCGGTAGCCGGCCCGTAGCACGACGGTCAGGTAGGCAGTGGGCACGATTCGTGTGTCACTTGTTGACGGACTAACGGGAGACCCTGACTCGATCTCCCGTCTGGAGTGGGCCTTCCTCGGCGGCCGCCTCATGGGCCTTGATCCACAGCGGGTGCCGATCTCTCTCAGATGAGTACCATTGCTGGCGCCAATGCCCACGCACTACCCACCGCGTCTGGGCCTTGTGTCCCGTTGCGGTGGCTGCCTCCTCGGAGTGCGCCTCCCCTGGCGCATGGATCAGGGACACGAAGTCGACCAGTTCACACGACTCGCCTACAGGCCGCTTCGCCGGACGCGGCTTGACGGGCCCCCCGAGCGGTCGTCGCGGGGCTCGGCGCATATCGGAGTTCGAGTCACTGACAACTAAACCTTCAGCAGTCCCGATCGAGACCTTCAGCAGTCCCCAGGCTCAGGGGCACTGCATCGCCCTTGAGCGAGACTCGCCCTCGTTGGGCCGGGGACTATGTCGCAAGTTTCCATCTGACGATAGTTATCGGTATTGTCGATTGCCGTCGACTATTCGTCGCGCTCTTGCTGGCAGCATGGCGAAGGAAGACTCGGTGGACCTAGCGCGCAGCGTCTTGAAGGACTTTCAGGGGTCGTCTGTTCAGCTCAAAGAAGTCGGACAGCACGACTCGCTTTCCCGGGTACGTGGAATCTACAAGTGCCGCGAGTTCCCTCTGTTCTGGCAAGTAAAGCGCCGGGTCCTTCAGCCATAGTGGATGGCCAACTACGACTACCGAGGAGCGTCCGGTCATT
>JACMOZ010000307.1 GCA_014377785.1 Aeromicrobium sp. | reverse complement strand
TGTCCTTGCCGCTGGCCAGCACGTGCAGCTGAACCATCAGTCCGCCGAACAACGTCCATTGTGTGTGGTCCACCCGCTCGGCGATCTCTGCGAGATTGCGCCACGGGCGGGTCCACTCGATCGAGGTATCGATGTCGCGCGTCTCGCGGTCGGTCACAGCGCAGCAACTCGGGCGGTGAGCACGGCCAGCGCTGCCTCTCGCTCGCGTGCGTCGACGGATGTTGCGAGGTCGACTGCAGCTAGGAGTTCTGCGTCGCGGGCCGCGATGCTCTCCGCCTTGGCCAGGTGATGGGTCGCACGAATTGTGATGGTTCCGTTGCTAGTGGTTCGTAGGCGAAAGCGATCGACCAGGTCGGCGAGACGATCCTCATCCAGGTAACCGTCGACCTCACGCTCTACGGTCAGGTCGCCGATGAGGGCAGCCCCACTCACCAGCTGCTCGACAACCCTGCTGGTCACTGAACGGTGCCCGTCGAACCGATGGACAGTCGCTCGATTTCGTATCCGGGACGCCAGCTCCGCAGCACCGGTGCCTCGCATCTGCTTCCGTAGACGCGAGGCCTGTGACGCCCCGAGCCATGAGATGTCTTCATCGGCGAGCGCACCGATCGCAGCCCACGCGGTCTCCTCGCTCCACACACGACGCGTAACCTGACCGCGATCTCGCAGGAAGGCCGACACTGAGTCAGCATCAACAACGCCACGAGCTATCAGCCCGATCTCCCCATGAGCGGCAAGGTTTCGCACCTGACGTTGAGACACGCCAATGCAGTCAGCCGCTTCGGAAAACGTGAGATGTGCCATGACGGATAGTTTCCCAAGTAGGAAACTATCCGTCAAGTATCGTTCCCAAGCCCGGTCTCGCGAGTTTCCGAGAGTCGCACAAACCAACGAGCACCTCTGGTTACAGTGTCTCGCATGTTGGCAATGCTCGGTCGTCGAAGGCGCATTGTCATAAAAGTCTGGTTCGTCATCTCGGCTGCGATGATCGTGGCGCCAGTTCGCAGTCCAGAAATCATCATCTCCTCGAACAGACGTGCTGACGGAGGTGGCACTGAGCACTTCATCGAATTGTTTGGACTACTTGGCTTGGTCAGTCTGTTGGCGTGGGCCGCCGTTCTGGTCACGATACGGATCAGTGGCCGTTCCCGTCCTTCCGTTGCGCCTTGACGGGGCGACGCGGCCTTCGGAGTGCGATCAGCCGCGTGAGGCTGCCGAAGCTCTCGCGCATCACTTCCTGGCGACAACTCAGGGAAGTGGCACCACTTCATCCGCGCGGACTCCACAGTGCCGCCGGAGAGCCCTAGAGAGCGAGCCAGACCATGACGCAACGTGGAGACAACGGGCAAGAAGCTGGGCGGGGCGTCAGGGCATACAGGATGGCGTGGGCTGAGCGCACCCGGACCGGTAACGAAAGCGAGGAGCTGTTGGCGCGCTCATTCCAGGACGTTGGAGCATCTCCGCCAGACGAGACGGCGTTTGAGTTGTTTCTGACCTTCTGGAGACGAGAAGTTCCGCCAGCGAAACTTGCCAAAGAGCTGAAGCGCGCTCAGCGGAGCGCCTTGTGGGGCTTACTAAGGGTGTTGATCCCCAAGGCAGGGAGCCCAGGGGTAGACAAACGACCAGGCTGGATGACCGAGCCTCGTGGAGTGAATCTGACGAGTTGGGACCACTGGGATGCCCCCATTCACAAGCTCGACTTCCGACTTGCGTCGGGAAGCGAGGATCTACTGGTGGAGTGTCTGGAGGCTCCGCTTGACGAGGACGGTCACCATGAGGTGCCCGTGTGGCTTCGTCCGAGCGAAGAGTTGAACGTACTGGATGTGCTGGTTGGAAAGTTCTGCCTCGGATCTACCAACGCCGCAACAGGCGATTGGGAGATAGCTAAAACCGCTGCAGAGGCTGACTACTATGCGGACGGACACTTGTGGATAGACAGTTCTCGCGGTGACATTGAGGTTGTCTCGCTACAGGTGCAATTTCCGGTAAGACCCTAGGTAGCGCTTTGTGAACGACACCCTTGAGGTGGAGATGATCGGCACAAGAACCGGCCATCTCGAGTCCGACTCGCGACCGGGTGGAACCGCTGCTCAAGGCGTGCCCCGACAGATCGAATCGCGTGCTTATGAGCCTCGACTCGCACTCTCGCCGCGGAGGCACCAGGGACTGCCTTCGTCGAAGGAGACCAATGTTCTTTGCGTCGTTGCTCAAGATCATGAATGCAGTGCTTGGGTGTGGGACTGGTTGCGGGAACGATCATCCCGGCCGTGCAGGCGTACGAACTGCGCGGCGGTGGGATTGAGCGACCGATGGTAATTTGCGCCGGGATGCTCCTGCTTCTGATCGGAGTGATCGGAGTGATCGCTAGTCTTCGCGCGGTCGATCTGCAGGTCGACGGTTGGCTCGCCGTCGCCGTGTGGCTACCGTCTGGCCTGTACTTGATCCCGGTCGCGCTACAGAATCTCCTGAGCCACAAACTACTGCTCGCAACGGCATTGGTGGTGACAACTGTTCCCATGGTCTGTGCCAGTTTCATTATTGCTCGGGGCCGGCAGCTGGATCATCCGGAACTCTGGCGTCGCCTACCGGCGGAGCTAAATTCGACGCCAGAGCAATCGCGAACCTCGCCCAGTTGACGCTTGTTCATAGGCGTTCAATGCGCGGGTGGGCAACACTCGGGCAACAAGAGAGTCGAAACTGACCATCACATTCTATTGTCGTTCAACAGTGACGGTTCGAATAATTCCTGCAATATCAACCAAAAACGATGGTGGTCACCACTGTCCCGTCAGGTCTTTCTTCCACTCTCAAGGCGGTAGCGCGGGTTCGAATCCCGTCGGGGCTACCATGGAAAAAGACCCTCTGACCTGCGGAAACGCGGTCAGGGGGTCTTTCGCTGTCCACCCCTCCAAGGGCCTCGGGCAACACTCGGGCAACAGCAGCAAAAGGTAGAGCCTGCGGCCCGACCGCCTGGCGTTGGTTCGTGCGCGCCAGGTCCATCGCATCGGCCACCTCATCGAGGCGGTTCTCGAACAGATGGCCATAGGTGTCGAGGGTCATCGTGGCCGACCCGTGACCGAGCATCTGCTGCACGACCTTGATGTCCGCACCCGACGCGATCGCCAGCGACGCGGCCGTGTGGCGCAGCTCGTGCGGGTGCAGCCCGGGGATCGCGATCGCCGTCGCGGCTGCGCTGAACGGTTTGCGGAACACCGAGACGCGTAGCGCCTCGCCCCCGCGGATGCCGCCGAACAC
>JACMOZ010000306.1 GCA_014377785.1 Aeromicrobium sp. | reverse complement strand
GCAGAATGACCTTGCCAAGGAGCGCAACAAGTCGGTGCGTTCAGCGCTGAAGACGTCGGTTCGCCGCTTCAACGAAGCGATCGCAGCAGGCAAGAACGATGACGCCAAGGCGCTGGCGGCCGAAGCTACCAAGAAGCTCGGCAAGGCCGCGTCCAAGAGGGTCATTCACAAGAACCAGGCGGCGAACCGCAAGTCGGCCATCGCCAAGAAGGCCGCTTCGCTCTAAGCAACACTCTCATCGAAAAAGGCGTCCTTCGGGGCGCCTTTTTTCTTTGCGGCATCCCCAAGATTTGGCCGATTTTACCCGCGAAATCAGCTAAATCCGTTTATTTGACGAGCCTGAGCGGCCAAATCTTGGTGGTTAGCGGGCGGAGCGAGCCGCGGCGACTTGAAGCACCATACGTTCGAGCGCGTAGGCCGGATCGGCCCCTCCTCCTTTGACCTCGACATCGGCGCGGGCCACTGCGGTCAATGCTTTGGCGAGTCCGGCCTGATCCCAGTCGCGCAATTGGCTGCGCATCGACTTGATCTTGAATGGCGGCGCGCCGATGCTCGCGGCGAGGTCGCCGTCGCGAAGCCCCTGAGGCGCACTCGCGAGTTTGGCCAGCGAACGGATGCCCGAGGCGAAAGCGCTCGTGATGAGTACAGCGGCAACCTTGTTGGCCTCGGCCCACCGGAGTTGTTCGAGCGCCGTCGCAATGCGGCCGGCGATTGCCGCATCGGCAATTTCGAAGCCTCGCACTTCGGCCCGTCCGCCGAAGTATTGTCGGACGATCTCGGCCGACACCGGTGTGCCACGCTCAATCGAATTGACCAGCTGGTCGGCAGCGCCGGCAAGGGCACGGAGGTCATGGCCAACGGCATTGATCAAGAGCAAAGCGGCGCTGTCGTCGATCGTTGCACCGAGATCGCGGATTTCGCCCCGAACCCAGGTGGCAAAATCACGTTCATACTTGGGAGCCTCGCCCTTGACCTCGGACACGGCAGGACACTTGCGCAATTTGTCGAGCAAGCCCTTGCCCTTCTGCCCGCCGGAGTGGATAAGGATCGCGGCGACATCGCCCGAGGTTTCTTTCGCGTAGGCAAGCAACTCGTCTTGCTGAGCATCGCCGAGATCCTGGATGTCGGCGATGACGACGGCGCTGGAGGAGCAAAAGAGGGACGGACTGGTCAGGGCCGCCAATTCTCCTTGGGCGAGCACCGCGCCGGCGACCTCGGCAACCTCGCATTCGGGTTGCTCGACCGTGATTGCCTTCGCTGCTCGCCTGCGGGTGCGCTCGGAAAGGTATTCGGCGTTGCCGGTGATGAGCAGGATTTTACCGAAAGCGGAAGCCACAGAGTCAGCATACTGAGCAGCGCCGACTCTTCCGATCCGCTGCCACCCGAGCGGTGAGTTAGACACCACCGCCTCCGATCGGCGGCGCGTTAGGCACCACCGTAGCGCCGTCGATGGTGCGTAACTCACCACCCGGGGTTGGCGTGGTGCGTAACTCACCGCCGAATGAGGGGCCAGGGGGTCAGCGGGTCAGGACAGTTATTCGATTGTCTTGTACGACAATCGCAATGTCTCCCTGTTGGTCGGTGCGGTATGTCGCGATGTGGTGAAGCTTGAGCAACGCCAATGCGGTCGGCGACGGATGACCGTAATCGTTGCCCATGCCGTCGCTGATCGTTGCGACACGCACGCCTAGCCCGGCGAACAGTTCTTCGGACTGATTCGCGCTGCCGTGGTGCGGCATCTTCAGAACGTCGGCATGTACTTCGGGGTAATTGCGGAGCAATGCCTGCTGCGCTTCGGGTTCGATGTCGCCGGCAAGGAGTATGCGTACCCCGCGAGTAGTCAGATCGAGGACGACACTCGCGTTGTTGGCCGCCGGTCCGACGTCGGCACGGAAAGACGGGGTCTCCATTGGGCCGAGGACCTCAAACTGCAGTGCACCCACGGCGAACCGTTCGCCGAGAAGTGCAGCGTGGCGCGGTATGCCGTTGCCGCCCGGTCCGCCCGTCGGCCCGACCATAATCTGATCGACACGCCGGTTCCGACTGACTCCGGCCCAGCCGCCGATATGGTCGGCATGGCCGTGAGTGAAAACCATGAGCCGCACATGGTCGATCCGCAATCGACGCAGGCACGCATCGACCGAAGCCGGTGCGGGCCCCGAGTCGATGACCACGGCAGAGCCGTCACCGGCATTGAGCACAGTCGCATCGCCTTGACCGATATCGCAGGCCACCATGACCCAGCCCTCGGGTGGCCAACCGGGAGCCGGTGGCCTCCACATACAGAACGCGAGACCGAGGCCCAGTCCCCAAAACAATGCCGGTCGCGCACCAATCCAGATAAACGCGAACGTCGCAGCCACGCATAGTCCGCCGAGCAGCCACAACGACCCGCTCCACTGCGTGGATGCGCCCGGCAACGAGGCGCACCAGTGCCCCACGAACAGAATCCAGCGCGCGCACAGTCCGGCGAACGCGCCGACGAGATGGCTGGTCGGCAGCGAGGCCAGCGCCACCGCGCCGCCGAGCAGTCCGGTGACCGTGGCCGGTGCGACGACGGGACCGGCCGCGATGTTGGCGAGGATCGCCACTATCGAAACCTGGCCCGAGATCGCGGCGATCACCGGTGTGCAGGCCAATTGGGCTGCGATCGGCACCGCAATGGCAATCGCACACCACTCCGGCATGTGACGGCCGAGAACCTCGGCGAAGCGCGGTGCCAGCAACAGAATTCCCGCTGTGGCACACACCGACAAGATGAAGCCGACCGATTTCGACAACCACGGGTCGATCACCATCAGCACAATCACGGCCCAAGACAAGGCGCGCACACCGCCACGACTGCCATAACCCAATGCGGCAAGGCCGACGCTGCCCATCGCGGCGGCCCGCAGCACGCTCGGGTCCGGCCGGGCGAGAATGACAAAACCGGCGACGGCAAACGCCCCGAGGATCCACTGGCCGCGGCGTCGCACGCCGGCCGCACGTCCCACCAGCAGGATCGTGACGAGCACGATCGTGAGGTTGGTTCCGGACACGGCAAGCAGATGAGTCAATCCGCTGCGGCGGAAGTCATCCTTCACCGATTCGCTCAAATTGTGGTCGTCTCCATGCACGAGAGCGGGTATGAGCGCACTCGGCTCCGGGCCGGTGTGGCTGACAGCCTCGGTGACCGCGGCACGCATACTCGAAGAAGCCGCCCACCACCACGCTTCCTGATGTGCGGGACCGAGCCTGAGCGCGTTGAATTCGGCGGCGGTGTCGCTCGCATCCGATGGCGAAAACCGGCCGATCATGGTGAGTCGCTCGCCGACCTGGAGTTTTGCGGCAGCGCCCTCGGCGAAGACCGTGACGGGCGCCCGATCGGAGAAGGAACCGTCGCGCGCCTCGACGCGGCGCACGGTCACGTCGACCACCACTTGGGTGCTGCCGTGCGCGCTGAACGTATGAGCATCACCGCGGACGACCGCCTCAATCGTCGCAAGTTGACCCTTTTCGCCCAGCGCATGAACGGGTGAATGCGCGATTGTCGTCAATCGCCAGGCGGCAATCGCACACACTCCCGCCATGGCCACCGCCGAGATCAAGGCGATTGTCAGGAATTTCGACCGTTTCGGCATCGTGGCAAGGCCGGCAAGGCCGACGCCGAGCACGGCAAGGCCGCACGCCACGGTGGCATTGGTCGACACCGCGATAGCGGCCATGGTCCAGGCGCACAGCGACGGAGGCGCCATCCGGAGGTCGTGCATCACACGGTGACGAGATCGCGAAGGTCGTCGAGAGTGGCCTGGCCGATGCCTTTGACGTCGAGAAGGTCCTCGACCTTGGTGAAATGACCGTTTTTGGTCCGCCAGTCAAGGATCGACTTTGCAGTGACCGGCCCCACCCCGGGCAATTCATCGAGCTGATCCATCGTCGCGGTGTTGAGGTTGACTTTGGCTCCCGGCGTTCCTGGGACGGGCTCGGCCCCGGGGACTGGCGCAACACCCACGAGGATCTGCTCACCGTCGTCGACCTTGCGCGCCATATTGAGTGAGGCGGTATCGGCCTTGCCGCTCAGCCCGCCGGCGGCTTTGATCGCGTCAACAACACGCGAACCTTTGGGCAACGTCACAATGCCGGGACGACGGACTTTTCCTTCGACGTCGATCACGACTTCGGGCGGCGCGCTCGTCGCCGACGTCGCCGTGCTCAACGCCAAGGGTGCCGTGTCAGGTGTCGCCTGCGGTCTGGAGGAGAGCAGCCACCAGACGGTGATGACAGCTGCGGCCATCAACACCGTCGCCAGGACTTTGACGTGTTGGGGTTCGAGTTTTCGCTTCGGGTCGGCCGGAACGTCGACCGGTTCGACAACCCTGCCCTCGAAGGCAGCGGTCAATTGGGCGAGCCGCCGCCGGGCGACCTCGGCTCGGGTTTCCTCGTCGGTCCTCACCCCCCGAAACTAGGCAAAAAAGGCCATCTGCACAGGAGGCGAGGACTCCGCGTGTGGACAAGAGTCCGCGCAGATCCGCCGGTGGAAAAGCCGAGGTCAGCGCGGTGTGAGGGAGACACCGATCATGCCCGGCCCGACGTGCGCGCCGATCGAAGCGCCGACTTCGCGTACTTCGATCGAGTCTTTGCCCAGCGAAACGGCCAATCGCCTGGCGACGGCCAGAGCCACTGTCGGGTTGGCGAGATGCTGCACGCCAACGTCGAAACCCCTCTCGAAGGCGGCCGATCGTTCAACCGACAGCGCTTCCATGCGCCCGAGCGCCTTGGCCGCGGTGCGGACCTTTTCGAGCGGGCTGATGAGCCCCTCATTCATCGTCAACAAGGGCTTGATGGCCAGAGCGGAACCAAACAGCGCCGCCGCGGCACCGACCCTCCCACCACGCCTGAGGTATTCGAGGGTGTCAACATAAAACAGTGTGAACGAATGCTTGCCGGCTTGCCGGGCAGCCTCGGCGCACGCCTGGGCGTCGCCTCCCTGGTCTCGTATGGTGACAGCCCGCAACGTGGCGAAACCGGTGGCCACACCGACCTGAGTGCTGTCGACACACGTCACCGGGACCGGAGCGGTCTTCGCTGCCAGCAAAGCCGAATCGAACGTTCCCGACATTTTTGAGCTCAGGTGAACGGACACGATCTCGGTGGCGCCGGCGGCGGCGGCACGTTCATACGCGGCGGTGAATTGCGTCGGGGTGGGACGGGACGTGTTGACCGGAACGTAGGCCGCCAACGCTTCGGAGACCATCTGTGGCGTGACATCTTCGCCTTCGGTGTAGACATCGGCGCCGATCACTACCTGAAGCGCGACAATGTCGATTTTGGCTGCGCGCGCCGTCTCCGCGGACAGCGAAGCGGTCGAGTCGGTGACGAGAGCTACGGGCATGCCCGAAGGTTATCGCCCTTCGGTTGCGAGCAGGTTTCGAGAGGAGTCAGACGACGATGTTGACGAGTTTGGGGGCGCGGACGATGACCTTGCGGACTTCGCGACCGTCGATGAACCGCACGACGTTGACCTCGGCGAGCGCGAGCGCTGTCAGTTCGTCCTCGCCGATGCCGACTGGAACCTCCAGCTTGCCTCGGACCTTGCCTTGCACCTGGACGACGCACGTCACCGTCTCGTCGACGAGATGAGCGGGATCGGCGGCCGGGAAGGCATGGAAGGTCAACGATTGCTCGTGGCCGAGCCGGGACCAGAGGTCTTCGCAGATGTGCGGCGCCAACGGAGCGAGCATCAGAACGAGCGGCTCGAGGGCCGCACGGCCATGATTGCCGGTACGGGTCAGGTGGTTTGTGAACTCGATCAGCTTGGCGACCGCCGTGTTGAACCGCATGCCCTCGAAATCGACATGCACGCCGTCAATGGTCTTGTGCAGGATGTGGAGCGTTTCCTTGTCGAGTTCGCCGTCGGTCGCCTGCAGTTCGCCGGTGTGCTCATCGACGACCAGCCTCCACACGCGTTGCAGGAAGCGTTGCGAACCCACCACCGCACGCGTCTCCCACGGCCGGGAGACATCGAGCGGACCCATCGACATTTCGTAGACACGGAACGTGTCTGCCCCATAAGCGTCATACATGTCATCGGGGGTCACGACGTTTTTGAGGCTCTTGCCCATTTTCCCGTATTCACGGTTAACCGGCTTGCCCTCAAACGTGTAGCTCGCGTCTCCTGAATCGCCGAGGTGTTCCTCGACTTCGGCGGCATTGACGTAGGTGCCGCGCTCGTCGGTGTAGGCGAAGGCCTGGATGTAGCCCTGGTTGAACAATTTGTAAAACGGCTCTTCGCTCGAAATGTGCCCGAGGTCGAACATCACCTTGTGCCAGAAGCGGGCATACAGCAAGTGCAGGACGGCATGCTCGACTCCGCCGACATAAAGATCCACTCCCCCGGTTTCACCCGGTTTGCGCGGCCCGAGCCAATAGCTCTCATTCGCCGGATCGGTGATCTTTTCGGTATTGTTCGGGTCGGTATAACGCAGTTCGTACCAGGACGAACCGGCCCAGTTGGGCATCGTGTTGGTGTCGCGGCGATACATCCGCGGGCCGTCGCCGAGGTCGAGTTCGACGTTGACCCAGTCGGGGTTGCGGGCAAGCGGCGGTTCGGGTTCGCTCGTGACGTCACCGGGTTCGAATGTTCGCGGCGAATAGTCGGGGACTTCTGGCAGGTCGACCGGCAACATCGAGTCGGGCAAGGCGATCGGCTGATTTTCCTGGTCATAGACGATCGGGAAGGGTTCGCCCCAATAACGTTGGCGACTGAACAGCCAGTCGCGGAGCCGGTATGTCGTGGTGCCGCGACCGTTGCCCCTCTTTTCGAGCCAGGCGATGATGTCGGCCTTGGCTGTGGCGAGGTCGAGGCCGTCGAGGCTGATTTCGTCATTGGCGGAGTTGATCGTGGGACCTTCGCCGGTGAACGCACCGCCGTCGAAGTCTTCGGGAGGCTGCACTGTGCGGATGATCGGCAGTTCGAATTGTTCAGCGAATTCGTGATCGCGGGCGTCTTCGGCCGGGACGGCCATGATCGCGCCGGTGCCATAACCCATCAGGACATAATCGGCGATGAAAACCGGGACGGCGGCGCCGTTGACCGGGTTGATCGCGAAGGAACCGGTGAACACGCCGGTCTTTCCCTTATTTTCTTGCCGTTCGAGATCGGTTTTGGCCGCCGCCGTCGCCCGATAAGCGGCCACCGCGTCCCCGGGAGTCGCCGCCCCGCCGGTCCACGAGGACTTTGTGCCTTCGGGCCAAGCGTTTGCCGTGATGACTTCGACGAGTTTGTGTTCGGGCGCGAGGACAACGTAGGTGGCGCCGAACAATGTGTCCGGACGGGTCGTGAATACATCAATGTTTGCGCTGTTGGCACTGACGGCGAAGGACACTTCCGCGCCGGTCGACCGGCCAATCCAGTTGCGCTGCATCTGCCGGACGGGTTCGGGCCAGTCGACGCGCTCGAGATCGTCGATCAGGCGGTCCGAATAGGCCGTGATGCGCATGTTCCATTGACGCAGGGTGCGTTTGAACACCGGGAAGTTGCCACGTTCGCTTCGGCCTTCGCTGGTGACCTCTTCGTTGGCAAGGACGGTGCCAAGCCCCGGACACCAGTTGACCGGCGCATTGCTGAGATAGGCAAGACGCCGCGAATCGATCAGCACATTGCGTTCGGTCGGGGCGAGGGTCGCCCATGCCGCACCGTCGGGCGCTGTCAGTTCGCCGCTCTCGTAGGCGGTGATCAGTTCGGCAATCGGCCGGGCCTTGTTTTGCGTTTCGTCATACCAGGAGTTGAAGATTTGGAGGAAGATCCATTGGGTCCAACGTACGAAATCGGAATCGATCGTCGTGAACGAGCGCCGCTGGTCGTGAGCCAGACCGAGTCGGCGCAATTGCCGGCGCATGTTGGCGATGTTTTCGACCGTCGTCTTGCGGGGGTGCTCGCCGGTCTGAACGGCATACAACTCGGCAGGGAGGCCGAAAGCGTCATAACCGAGAGTATGGAGCACGTTGTCGCCCATCATGCGGCGATAACGGCCGACGACGTCGGTCGCGATGTAACCGAGGGGATGGCCGACGTGCAGTCCCGCGCCCGAGGGGTAGGGAAACATGTCCATGATGAAGTACTTGCTGCTCGTAGTGCCTTCTAAAGAAGGTGTATCCACGGGTGTGGCTCCGGCGAGGTCACCGACGGGGTTGGGGGCTTCGAACGTTCGCTCGGCATCCCAGCGGTCTTGCCAGCGCTTCTCGATCTGAGCGGCAAGATCGCTGGAATAGCGGAAGCCGCCATCGTCAGGGCCGCCATTGTCAGGGCCCAGATTGCCAGGGCTCAGATTGCCAACAGAGGTATTCGCAGATTCGGGCGTGGTCACTGCGGTGATATTACCGGAGACGTGCTTTCAGCTTGACGGCTGACATGCCAGCCGTGCCGGCGCCTTCAGTCCTTGGGCGGCGCGGGCTCTTCCTTCCGCGGGGGAACGACCATGGGCCGCCAACGCGCCCAGACTGCGAATACCAGGCCCACAACCAGCATGCCGAGCCCCGCCCACAAGTTGATGTTCAGCCCATCACCGCGTTTGAGTTGCGCCTCGG
>JACMOZ010000305.1 GCA_014377785.1 Aeromicrobium sp. | reverse complement strand
GCCGGCGGCAACGGCGACGGTGACTCCGGCGGCCACCATGCGGTTGATGGCAGAGTCGGTAGCCGAGTCGGCGGGACCGCCGAGGCTCATGTTTGCGACCCTTGGGCCGGCTGATTGGCCAGCCACCCAGTCCATGCCGGCGACGACTCCGGAGTTGGAGCCGCTGCCCTGGCAGTTAAGGACGCGGACCGGGATCACTGTCGCTTTCTTCGCGACGCCGTACGTCGTGCCGGCGACTGTGCCCGAGACGTGGGTGCCGTGACCGTTGCAGTCGGTTGTGCCGTTGCCATCGTTGATGGCGGTGTAACCAGTAGCGGTGCGGCCGGCGAACTCGCTATGGCTGCCGTTGAGGCCGGTGTCGATGATGTAGGCGCGCACCCCCTGGCCCGTCGCGGAGTAGTTGTAGGTGCCGGACAGGGGCCGGTCCTGCTGATCGATGCGGTCGATACCCCACGTGGCGCCGGCCTGCGTGTCCGAGGTGGCCACCAGATGGTCCTGCTGGACGAAATCGACCCGGGCATCGCCGCGAACCTTCTCGAGCTGCGCCTGGGTCAGTTGTGCCGAGTAGCCGTTCAGGTTGCGGTAGACGTTCTTGACCTTGCCGCCATCGGCCTTCACGGCCTGATGGGACTTTGTCGCTTCTGCCTGTGACGTGTCGGCCTTCAGGACGACGATGTACTGGCCCGCGATCGTGCCCTCCGATGCGAGCTTCAGTGGCGCTTTGTCCTCGGATGCGCTGGCATTGGCCATCGCCCCCATGGACCCCAACATGGCGACGGCTAAGGTCATCGCTCCGATTGCAGCTCTTCTCAACATGGTGTTACCTCCGTAGACGAGGCCTTGTGGGCCGGAAGTGGTGCCGCCGCCCGATCGGGACGGCGCGTGTGAGTTGAGTCACACCACGAGGGAGCCTGTCACGCGGAGGCCGCCGCGACTAGATGCCATCTGGCCATGCCATCGGTCAGGTCGGAACCCTGTGGCAGGATCGTGTCCGAGATGTCGACCGATCAGGGGCGAGTGATGACCGATGAATACCCGGTTGGATCGCTTCTGGAGTTCGCTCGCAGCCTTCTGGGATCTCGCATCGTCAGCGGCGACGTTGCGGTCCGGCTGACCGAGGTCGAGGCCTACGCCGGACCACTGGACCCCGCATCCCACGCCTACAACCGCACGCCGCGAAGCGAGATCATGTTCGGGCCGCCGATGCGCCTCTACGTTTACTTCTCCTATGGCATCCATTGGTGCGCGAATATCGTCTGGGGCGAGGAAGGCACCGCCTGCGCCGTACTGATGAGAGCCGGCCAGGTCGTGTCGGGTCTTGACGAGGCTCGCCGGCGCAGGGGAGCGGCCGTGCCCGAGAAGCGGCTTGCCAGCGGCCCGGCAAACCTCACCAAAGCGCTTGGCATCGGCGGCACCGACAACGGCGCCGATCTGAGCGATGCCGAAGGCATCCATCTCGAACTCCGCACTGACCCGGCGCCGATCATCGTGGCAGGACCCCGCGTAGGGGTTTCCAAGGCCGCCGATGTTCCGTGGCGGTTCTGGATCGCCGGCGACCGTTCGGTGTCTGCCTACAAGCGCAGCCCGCGTGCACCGGCGCCCTCAGACTGAGATCTCTACCAGCGGTTCTTGGCCTGCTCGGCCCAACCCGTGAGTCCGTCCAGCCGATGCCGCACGCCATCGGCATCAACGGCGAATCCTGACCAGACGCCGAAGGCCTGGTACGTCGACGACGCGATGATCCCGACATTGCTGGATGCGTGCCGGCGGTGAAACGGCGTGAGCGTTGCATCGACGTTTTCGCCACGAACCTGCCACGGCGACGACTTCTCCGCAATGTTGTAGTTCCAGTCGAGTTCATCATCCCAATAACTCAGGCGACCGTCGACGAACAAACCGTTCTCGGTGACGCCGGTGCCCTTTGTCCAGCGGCCACCCAGCTGAAGACCTAGGCGTTTGCCATCGACGATTCCAGAACCCGCGGCCCAGTTCCAGCTCATCTTGTAGGGCCATTTGCCTCGGCCCCGGTCGAGGACAGCGAAGGATTCGGCGGGATCGAGCTCGATCTCGGTGTCATCGACGGTGATCGTCCCCGACACCGGCCGCGCCAATTGTTTCAAGGTGTACTGGAAGCGCCGATCACTCCACGGCACCACCGCGCCGAGGCTGTCGCCGCCCGGTTCCACCAACAAATGAGCGCTGACGTGTTTGGTCGAGGCCTTGAGGACGGTCTGGCCGCTTTCGTCCAAGAAACGAAGCTTCGCCTTGTGGTTGTCCTCCATGACCACGAGCGGAGGCAGCTCGTCGGGAATGAGGACGTCGCCGGGGCCGATCGAGGTCGAATCGGCGGTCATCGCCCGTCCGGACTCACGATCGTAGAGATACAGCTGGCTGGCGTGGGCATAATCGAGGCTCACAACGGTCATACCCAGCACGTAGCGCGGCGAGACGATGCCCCAATAGTCCCAGCGTTTGTTGCGGCCCCAACCGTGAAGGTTCGACCGGTGCAACGGCCCCCGGCTGAAGCCCACTGCTTCGCGATTGAGTCGCCCATTGGGGAGGCAAAGATCCACAGCCTCGGTGATCTCCTGTACGGCCATGGTCTGACTTTACGCGTGCCGGGAGTTTTGGATATAGGCCCGAATCGGCGTGATCTACACAAATGTTTACGAGAGTGGATTGAACCTGCGGACCATTCAGTTTGCATCGACTGCTGCTGGTGACCCGTTCTGTTCAACGGCACAAACACCGTCTTCGCACGACGGCGCGTCGGCATCGCCAATGACGATAAGGAGCGGTTTCACTGTCATGCCCGTTCGCTCCAGGCCTTCTCGAGAACGTCGACGAACGTCGCAGGGTCCTGAGCACCGGAGACGCCGTACTTGCCGTCGATGACGTAGAAGGGAACTCCCGTGATGCCGTAGGCAATGCCTTGTTCCTTGTCGGCGTTCACGGCCGGAAGGAACTCTTCGGACTCCAGCGCTGCGACAGCCTTGTCCCGGTCGAGGCCGACGTCCTGAGCGAGATCGGCGAGGTCTTCGACGCGCCCCACGTGGCGGCCTTCCTGGAAATAGGCCGACAGAAGTCGTTCCTTCAACTCGGCCTGTTTGCCATTCGCCTTCGCGAAATGCAGCAACTGATGTGCCTTCACGGTATTGGTATGACGCAGCGTGTCGAAGTTGTAGGAGAGGCCGACGCTCTCGGCGATCCCGCCCACCTGGCCGAGCATTTGGGTAATCTGTTCTGCCGGCATGTGCTTGTGGCTCACCAGGAATTCGACTTCGCTTCCGTCGAAATCAACCGGGGTGTCGGGAGAAAGTTCGAAACTGTGATATTCGATCTCGACCTGTTTGCCGTCCTCGCCGAAGGTCTTCACAGCGGCTTCAAATTTACGTTTACCGATAAAGCACCAGGGGCAGGCGATGTCGGACCAGATGTCTACTTTGACAGTAATGCTCACGACTGTTCCAACTCCCGGTCGGTGCACCATATTCCGTTAGGACAGAATCGGAGTGATCCGAACACAACTCGATCCACCCGAACCCGCTGTGAACCAGGAGCAATTGTGGCCACTCACGTCCTTGACGACCTCGACGCGCGCGGACTCATCGCGCATTCGACGGATCCCGACGCATTGCGTGCCGATTTGTCCGCGGGGCCGATCACCTATTACGTGGGCTTCGATCCGACCGCGCCGAGTCTGCACATCGGCAACCTGCTTCAACTGCTGACCGCTCGCAGACTCCAGTTGGCAGGACACAAACCGTTGATCCTCGTCGGCGGGTCGACGGGACTTATCGGTGATCCCAAGGAAGTCGGCGAGCGCATCATGAACACCAAGGAGACTGTCGGCGAGTGGGTCGATCGCATCCGTGAACAAGTCTCGACGTTTGTGGATTTCGGCGGCGATAACGGCGCCATCATCGTCAACAACCTTGACTGGACACGGGACATCAGCATCATCGATTTCTTGCGCGACATCGGCAAACACTTTCCGGTCAACCGGATGCTGGCACGCGATGTTGTCAGCAGCCGCCTCGAGTCGGGAATCAGCTATGCCGAGTTCAGTTACGTGTTGCTGCAATCAATGGACTACCTCGAGCTCAATCGTCGTTACGGCTGCACCCTCCAAACCGGCGGCAGCGATCAGTGGGGCAACATCACCGCCGGCGTCGAACTGCTCAGACGTGCTGACGCCAAGAAGGTTCACGCACTCGCGACGCCGCTCATCACCAAGGCCGACGGCACCAAGTTCGGCAAGACCGAGTCAGGAACCGTATGGCTCGATCCGACCTTGACGAGTCCCTACGCGTTCTACCAATCGTGGATCCAGGCTGAGGACGTCAAGGTGGGGGAGTACCTCCGACAATTCACCTTTCTGTCGCTTGAGGAGATAGGCGCACTCGAGGCCGCACATGCCGAACGTCCCAGTGCACGCGCAGCCCAGCGACAACTGGCAGCCGAGCTCACGAGCCTCGTGCACGGTCCCGAAGAGACAGAGGCGGCCGAACTTGCCGCCGGGGCTCTGTTCGGACGAGGAGAGCTCTCGGAGCTTCCCGCATCGACGTTGAGTGCCGCACTGAAGGAAGCCGGCGTGGTCGATCTCCAGGCAGCGGATTCGCCCACCGTTGTCGACGCATTCGTGGCTTCAGGTCTAGCCGAAAGCAAGTCGGCGGCCCGAAGGGCGATCGCTGAAGGTGGGGCCTACGTGAACAACACGCGGATAACCCAACCTGACGCGCTTCTGGAGGGTGACCTGCTGCTCCATGGAACGTGGGCCGTGTTGCGCAAAGGAAAGCGAAGCATTTCGGGCGTGTCGATATCAAAATAGCCGTTATCTCGGCCTTTTTGTACCATGTGAGCCTCGCCACACGATCACGATTTGACCATCTTCCACTCGCTCAGTAATGTTCTTCTTGTTGCTCGGCACGACGGAGCGCAAGGCCGAAAGGCAAGGCGTTCGAACTGAGTAACCACCCCAACCGAAACGCCTGGTTTTTGTGCGCATAGATCGCCGGAATCAGTAGCTGACAACGAGGGTGGCAGCGAGTAGGACCCCGGTTTGACCGGGAAATCCACACGGTGTAGGTTACAACCACTGCTTGAAACGGCGGGCCGCAAGATCGAAAGATTGGGCGGCCGAGTTAAGCAGTAACCTCAACCAAATCGGCTAGCGCCAGGATGCTTCGTGCGCCCCAAACTAGCCGGCCAGGATGAGTTGCACAGGAAGGGAATCCCGGTTTGACTGGGTGAAACAGACGGTGTAAGTTAGACGAGTTGCCTCAAAGCCGAAACCGCAAGGTTAAAGCCGAGATGTGCGTCTGATCCTTGAGAACTCAACAGTGTGCCAAAAGTCGACGAGATAATCAGTAACAACCCCGTCGATAACGATTCAGACTTAGGTCTGGACCCTTATTGATGGAATTCTAGACAATTTATTTGTCAGCAAGTAATTTGTCAGGTTACAAAACACGTTGTGGAAGACCAACCGATTAGATTCGGGGGACTTCCTAATTTTTCAACGGAGAGTTTGATCCTGGCTCAGGACGAACGCTGGCGGCGTGCTTAACACATGCAAGTCGAGCGGTAAGGCTCCTTCGGGAGTACACGAGCGGCGAACGGGTGAGTAACACGTGAGCAATCTGCCCTTCACATCGGAATAACCATTGGAAACGATGGCTAATACCGAATATGACTTCGGAATGCATGTTCTGAAGTGGAAAGCTCCGGCGGTGAAGGATGAGCTCGCGGCCTATCAGCTTGTTGGTGAGGTAATAGCTCACCAAGGCGATGACGGGTAGCCGGCCTGAGAGGGTGACCGGCCACACTGGGACTGAGACACGGCCCAGACTCCTACGGGAGGCAGCAGTGGGGAATATTGGACAATGGGCGAAAGCCTGATCCAGCAACGCCGCGTGAGGGATGACGGCCT
>JACMOZ010000304.1 GCA_014377785.1 Aeromicrobium sp. | reverse complement strand
GGTTCGCGGGTCATATAACTCGTCGCGCCGAAGGCAATGCCGAACATCGCGTAGGACGTGCCACCGACGTGGAAGAGCGGCATCGCGACGAGGGGCATGTCGCCCTCTTCATACGTGATGCCCTTTGCTGCGCGTTGGGTATGCAGGACCATGTTTTTCTGCGTGAGCATGACGCCTTTGGGGCGGCCGGTCGTGCCGGAGCTGTACATCACCAGGCAGACGTCATCGGGTTGCACCGAGGGGTCCTGGCCGGTCGGCTCGGAGCCCGCGAGCCACGCCTCGTATTCGTCGTGCTCACCGCCAACGATGATGACCCGCTCGACCGTCGTCAGCCGCTTACGGATGAGCGCGATCTGCTCGGCAAGTTCGGCGCCGACAAAAAGGATCTTTGCCCCTGAGTCATTGATCGTGTAATCGAGTTCATCGCCGGCGAAACGCCAATTGATCACCGCATGAGCGGCGCCGAGGGAAGCCGTTGCATAGCTGATCTCGACACAGGCCGGGTTGTTCTTGTCGAGAAAGGCGACCCGGTCGCCGTGGGTAATCCCGGCAGCTTTGAGCCCACCGGCGGCGCGATGAACCCGATCGGACCACTGCGCCCACGTCCATGACTTTTTGCCATAGATCCAGGCGGTGGCGTCTGGCTTCTCTCTCGCCCAGTAGGTGAGGTGATCATTGAGAAACGTCGCCGGCGGCTGCTCGATGGTCATCGGAAATCCTTCAGGCATGTGATGTGAGTCACGCCAGCGTACTGGCCCAAGCGAACTGCGGCTGGTGGAATCCCTGAACACCCGCTCGGAAGTCGAAGCGGGGAATCGATCCCCTACACTTGGCACGTGCCTCGCGGAGATGGTCGGTTGAATCACGACATCGATCCACACGATCGCGGACCCCAGGACGCCTGCGGAGTCTTCGGCGTGTGGGCTCCTGGCGAGGAAGTTGCCAAACTTACCTATTTCGGCCTCTATGCGTTGCAGCACCGTGGCCAGGAATCGGCTGGTATCGCCGTGAGCAACGGCCGGCAGATCCTCGTCTACAAAGACATGGGCCTCGTGTCGCAAGTGTTTGACGAGGCAACGCTGGAATCGCTCAAGGGCGGACTTGCGATTGGCCACTCCCGTTATTCCACGACCGGTGCGAGCGTCTGGCAGAACGCGCAGCCGACGTTCCGGCCGACGGCGACCGGCTCGGTGGCCCTCGCCCACAACGGCAACCTGACCAACACCCATGACTTGCTCCAACTCGTCAAGGAGCGCGCCGGCGAAACCGGCAATAACGGGCGCGGCGCCGAACTCGCGACGAGTGACACCGGCGTCATGGCGACACTGTTGTCCTCTTATCCCGACCGTACGGTCGAGGAAGCGGCCCTTGAGGTGCTGCCCAAACTCCGGGGAGCTTTCTCGATCGTCTTTATGGACGAGAACACGTTGTATGCGGCCCGCGATCCTCAAGGCATCCGGCCGCTGGTGCTCGGGCGGCTCGACCGTGGCTGGGTTGTCGCCAGTGAGACCGCTGCCCTGGACATCGTCGGCGCCTCCTTCATCCGCGAAATCGAACCCGGCGAGTTCATAGCCGTCGACGAAAACGGTTTGCGTACCGAACGCTTCGCCCCCGCTGCCCCCAAGGGTTGCCTGTTCGAATTCGTCTATCTCGCCCGTCCCGACACGACGATTTCCGATCGACGGGTCCACTCGGTCCGTGTCGAGATCGGCCGTCGTCTGGCCCGCACCAGTCCGGTCGAGGCCGACCTCGTCATACCCGTGCCCGAATCCGGCACTCCCGCAGCCATCGGTTATGCCGAGGAGAGCGGAATCCCGTTCGGCCACGGGCTCGTCAAGAACTCCTATGTCGGCCGAACGTTCATCCAGCCTTCGCAGACCATTCGCCAACTCGGCATCCGGCTCAAACTCAATCCGTTGCGCGACGTCATCGCCGGCAAACGGCTCGTCGTCGTTGATGACTCGATCGTGCGCGGCAACACCCAGCGTTCGCTCGTCCGGATGTTGCGCGAATTCGGTGCGGCCGAAGTCCACGTGCGCATTGCCAGCCCGCCGGTCAAATGGCCCTGCTTTTATGGCATCGACTTCGCGAGCCCGGCAGAATTGATAGCGAATGGCATCTCGGTCGAGGAGATCTGCCGTTCGATCGGTGCCGATTCATTGTCTTTTGTCGCCCTCGACGAACTCATCGAGGCGACGCAGGTGCCCAAGGACAACCTGTGCCGCGCGTGCTTCGACGGTATCTATCCCATTGCCCTTCCCGATGACGATCTGATCGGCAAGCATCTGCTCGAAGACCCGGCCGCCACAGTCCTCAAGGTTGTGCAATGACTTCCTATGCCAGCGCCGGCGTGTCGATCGAAGCAGGCGACCGCGCCGTCGAACTGATGAAGGAATGGGTCGAGAAGGCCCGTCGTCCCGAAGTCGTCGGTGGCATCGGCGGCTTCGCCGGTCTTTTCGACGCTTCGGCGCTCAAGTCATACAAACGTCCGTTGCTCGCGACCTCGGCTGACGGCGTCGGCACCAAGGTCGCCATCGCGCAGGCCATGGACATCCACGACACGATCGGCTTCGACCTCGTCGGCATGCTGGTCGACGACCTTGTGGTCTGCGGCGCCGAACCGCTGTTCCTCACCGACTACATCGCCTGCGGTTCGGTCGTCCCCGAACGCATCGCCGACATCGTCAAGGGCATCGCCCAGGCGTGCGCCGAGACCGGCACCGCTCTCCTCGGCGGCGAGACCGCCGAGCACCCCGGCCTCCTCGAACCCGATGAGTATGACGTCGCCGGCTCGACCACCGGTGTTGTCGAAGCCGACAAGCTGCTGGGGCCTGAACTGGTCAGGTCAGGTGACGTCGTGATCGCGATGGCCTCGTCGGGGCTGCATGCCAACGGCTATTCGCTCGTGCGCCACGTGTTTTTCGGCCAAGCGGGCTGGAAACTTGACCGTGAAGTAGAGGAGTTCGGGTCGACCCTCGGCGAACAGTTGCTCATTCCGACCAAGCTCTATGCCAAGCCGTGTCTCGACCTTGCCGCGGCCCTAGAAGTCCACGCGATGTCGCACATCACCGGTGGCGGACTCGCGGCCAACCTCGCCCGCGTCGTGCCGGACTCGGTCTCGGTCCGCGTCGACCGATCCACCTGGTCGCCGCAACCTGTCTTCGGCCTCGTCGGCCAACTCGGGGGCGTGGCGCAGGCCGATCTCGAGCAGGCCCTCAATATGGGTGTCGGCATGATCGCCCTCGTTGCTCCCGATGTCGCCGATGAAGCGGTGCGCATCCTTGGCGAACGCGGCGTCCCGGCCTGGATCGCCGGTGATGTTGCCGAGGCAGGCATACACGGCGCCGGAGGCTCGGTCACGCTCGAAAACACCTACGCCTGACCCGCGGTCCCGCGGTTTACCGGGCTCGTTGAGGGTCGATGCTGCGAATCCTTGGTCTTGCAGGTAATCTTAGTCCCACGACATATTGACTAACTATATCTGTGCGAGGGGGTCGAACCTATGGGTCGCGGCCGTGCAAAGGCAAAACAGACGAAGGTCGCGCGCGACCTGAAGTACCGTACTCTTGATACCGACTTCAGTGACTTGCAGCGTGAACTCCATGGCGAATCAGGTGCACCAATCCCTGAGCAATATGCCGACTTGCTGGATGATTCAGGGAACCCGAAACCGCGCTAGCCGTCACGGCGCTGGATTTCTAGTTAGTGGCGGGAGCCGCGAACCAGATGGTTCGTTTGGTCCAGTTTCCCGGTCCGAGCCTCGTGCCTGAACACACGATGATGGCCAGTTGCGGGTCTCCCTGGCGGTCGTAGTACGGAGCGTAGCCGTCGGCTGCGACGACCTCGATTCGCTTGGTGACCCGATAGCACAGGTGGGCGTTGTGTCCTCGTACGACGATCTGATCGTCGACCTTCAGTTTGGCGAGCAATTTGTTGCCCAAGGCGGTGCCATCGGGCCACGTGTGGGCATTGAGCAGGACGTTTCCCTTGGTGGACCCGGGCTTCAATCCGGGCGGTTTGTCCCACGCGAACTCGGCCTTGCCGGTATTGGAGATCGGCGGTGTCGACGGAACCTCTCGCGCGTCACGGCCGAGCGCTACGACCTGGATACGACCTGGAACCTTCGTGATGGAGATCCGGGTCGGTGTAAACGGCTTGGCGGCCGAGCGCTGGCAAAAGTTCGGCTTCGGAGTGGTGGCGACAACGGATGGATTGACGGTTGGATTGACGGTTGGATTGGCGACCGCCGCCTTCGGGGGATTGGGTTGCGGCCACAGGAACCAGGTCGCGACGATGGCGACGGCTATCGCCGCGCACAACAATGCGAGTTGTTTTCGCCGCCTCTTCGCGACCTGCTCCTGTGCGCTCATTCGTGATCAATCGAGACCTAACGGGCAGGTAGCCACATCGAACGCAACCGACTGACATCACGCATGCGCTGTTCGGCGATGCGGTCTGCCGCGATGGATGGCGGTACCCCTTCGGTTTTGGCGTGTTCGAGCACGCCAAACGTCGTGTCGTAGATTTTTTCGGCCCGGACTTTGGCGCGGTTGAAGGAAAAGCCTTCGAGTTCGTCGGCGACCTGGATGAGCCCGCCGGCGTTGACGCAATAGTCGGGCGCATAGGTGATGCCGCGTTCCTGCAGTTGCTTCTCGATGCCCTCGTGAGCGAGTTGGTTGTTGGCGGCACCACAGACGATCTTGGCACTCAGGAGGTCGACGACTTCGTCGCTCAGGGCGCCGCCGAGAGCGCAAGGCGCATAGACGTCGAGCGGTTCGCGGATTAGCGCGTCGGTGTCGGCGACGACCTTGACCGTCGGGTAGGAAGCCTGGAGCGTGGCGACCGCCGCAGCATCCACATCCGTGACAACAACGTTTGCGCCGTCTTCGATCAGATGGGCGACGAGGTGCTTGCCTACTTTGCCGACGCCCGCGACGCCGACGGTTTTGCCTTCCAGCGAAGACGCGCCCCAGACGTGAGCCGCGGCGGCCCGCATACCCTGGAAGACGCCGAAAGCGGTCAGGACCGACGAGTCTCCGGCGCCGCCGTGTTCAACGGTGCGGCCGGTGACGTAGGCCGATTCCTTGGCGATGATGTCCATGTCCGGGCTGAAGGTTCCGACATCGCATGCGGTGTAATAGCGGCCGTTGAGCGACTGGACCATACGCCCGTAGGCACGCAACAAGGCCTCGGTCTTTATGGTCTTGGGATCGCCGATGATGACGGCCTTGCCGCCGCCGAGGTCGAGACCGGCGAGGGCAGCTTTGTAGGCCATGCCCTGCGAAAGATTGAGAACGTCGGCGAGGGCAGCTTGCTCACTCGCATACGGATAAAAGCGGGTACCGCCGAGGGCCGGCCCGAGGGCGGTCGAATAAATGGCGATGATGGCTTTGAGGCCCGAGTCTGTGTCCTGGCAATAGACGACTTGCTCGTGGCGATGCCCGAAGGCGGAAAGGCGCGAAGCGCCCAAGAGGTGGTCAGTCACGGTAGTGCTTTCTGTTGGCTGGCGGAGATGCGGTGGTGGGCACCTCCATCGGACGAACCACGGGGTGATGTGGGTCACCACCACTGTATGCCCCAGATGGCCGGTGCGTTAAATTCTCCCCATGCAGATAGAGGGAAAAGTCGCCATTGTCACGGGAGCGGGAGCCGGCATCGGCGCCGCCATCGCCCAACGTCTCGTCGAACACGGCGCCAAGGTCACGGTGTCCGACATCAACGGCGAGACGGCATCCTTGACCGCCGCGAAACTGAACGGAATCCACGCCGGCTCCGCAATCGGCGTGGGCTCCGATGCGGCCGAAGAGAAGGCACTGCGAGCTCTTATCGAGCGCACCGAAAAGGCTCTCGGCCCGGTTGACTTCTACTTTGCCAACGCAGGTGTCGGCCTCGGCGCGGGCCTCGATGCCGACGAGAGTGCCTGGGACACCGCGTGGAATGTCAACACGATGGCGCACGTCCGCGCTGCGCGTCTGCTGGTCCCCGGTTGGGTTGACAAGGGCGAAGGCTATTTCTTCTCCACCGCGTCGGCGGCCGGACTCCTCACCCAACTCGGCTCGCCAACGTATGCCGTTTCCAAACACGCCGCCGTCGGTTTCGCCGAATGGCTTCGGGTGGCATACGGCGACAAGGGCGTCCGGGTCAGTTGCCTTTGCCCGATGGGCGTGAATACAGCCTTGCTCAACGCCGGTGAAGACGCCGATGAAGAATCCGCACGTGTCGCGGCGAAGGCCGTGAAGGGCGCGGGTCCGGTACTGGAACCGCTCGACGTGGCCGACATGGTCATCGAGGCAATCGGGGACGAACGTTTCCTGGTGCTGCCACACCCCGAAGTCCTCGACATGTATCGCCACAAGGGTTCGGACTACGATCGCTGGATCGCGGGTATGCAGCGTTATCGGGTGTCGCTTGGCGGCTGAGAAACACTTCTCAGGAGCTGGTGCGGTAGCAGAGGCGAACCGCCTCATTGCCGTCTTCTCACTTTGTAGTGCCCATTGGGCCAGCCGGCGATCGGAAACGGTAGGAACCTGATCCGATGACTATCAATTTGAACTTGAGTCTGGTTTCAAGTTAGGATGATTCATCGGTTGGTGAATACTGCACAATCTGCTATTCCCGCAGGGAGGAATGGTCACATGAATTGCCCAGGACAGTTAGTGATTGACAAATGATTGTTGATCAGAAGGTGGCGATCGTCACCGGTGGTGGCGGCGGAATCGGTGCGGCATTGGCTGAGGCGCTCGTCGTCAAGGGTGCACGCGTTGTTGTTGCTGATATCAGTGCTGACAAGGTCGCCGATGTGGCTGCT
>JACMOZ010000303.1 GCA_014377785.1 Aeromicrobium sp. | reverse complement strand
TTCGACAGGCAGTACGAAAAAGTAGTATTCGCGTGGCCGTCGTCGAGGAGGGTATCGCCGAAGATGATCGCATCTACCGACTGACCCTTCACCGTCATGTCAGCTTTACAGATGGCGTAGGACTGGGGGTTGATCTCCTGGCCGGCCAACGTGAGGGTCGCCGTCGGGTTGGCGGAGCGGATGTGGTCTTCGGCGACCGACAGCATTCCGCCGGTACCGGCGGTGGGGTCATAGACAGAACGGACCACGTTGGCTTTGGCGAGCGTGTCGGATTCGGGGGCGAGCAGGATGTCGACCATCAGCTCGATCACATCGCGGGGGGTGAAGTGCTCACCGGCGGTTTCGTTGGAGGCTTCCGCGAACTTGCGGATCAGCTCCTCGAAGATGTGTCCCATCTCTTCGTTCGGTACCGTCTCCGGCGACAGGTCGACCGCGGCGAACTTCTGGATCACCAGGAACAGCAGGCCGTGCTCGTCGAGCTCGGCGATGCGCTCGGAGATCTTGTACTTGTCGAAGATGTCTTTCACGTTCTCCGAGAACCCGGTGACGTAGTCGAGGAGGTTCGCGGCGAGGTTCTCAGAGTCACCCAGGGCGGTCTTCAGGTCGAACTTCGACTCGTTCCAGAACGAGTATCTGTGTCCGGCCTTGGTGCGCAGCAGCGACGCCCGCACCGGGATTCCATCCGCTGCGGCCTGCTCGACGACAGCGAACACCGCCTGCTTCGTCGGCGTAAGCACGGCATCTAAACGACGGAGCACGGTGAACGGCAGGATGATGTCGCCGTACTGGTGGCCCTTGAAGCTGCCGCGAAGCAGATCGGCGATCGACCAGATGAACGTGGCGTGGTTGTTACTCAAAACGTGATGACCCCTCGTTGGTGCGCGTAGGAGGAAGCCTATTGGCGCAGGACAACATTGGTAGCGTCTCCGGGGCGTGCGGCGCAGCACGCTCACCACGAAGGGACGTTTTTTCGAAGGGGAATGGCACGTATCAATGCCAGACGAAATCGTCCAGGAACGAGACGCCTTGATGGGAGCCCGTCAGCCATCGCCCGAGTTCGAGAGTGCCTCCTGCTGCACGGCGACCTTGCCCTCGCACCGACCGGTCCCTGCCCGGCACGTGACGAGGCGGACGAGCTCGCCGTGCTCGGCGCCGAATTCGAACTCAAGGGCAGCGATGCCGAGCTGACGGCGCCATACCCCACCTCACCTTCGGTGCCCCGGGTGACGCCGTCTTTTAGGACTTCGTTGGACCGAACGTATGCGTCTCAGGGTCATGGAAGTTGAGACACTGCCAGTTTGGGCGGATAGCGTCTCGTTTTGCATGAAAAGACAGCTGTTGATACATATATCAACAGGACCGTCAAAGAAGTAGACGCGATGCGCTGAACGAATGGCGGATAAAACTGGCATTGTTTCTGGCTTTTGCGGGCTTGATCCGTTGACTTACTCGTTGATTTACGCGCGAAGATCATCGACGCGCCGGTAAAGCGCGCCCTTGACAGAGACGCTGGCTTCGGTTTTTACCGGGGCACCAGGCAACGTGAACAACTGCCGCTAGACCTGCGCGAGAGCACCACCATCGACGACAAACGATGTGCCGGTGATCGCCCGCGAATTATCAGAAAGCAAGAAAATAATCGGTTGCGCGATTTCGATGGGCTCGATCGTCCGGCCAATCGGCTGGAAGTCCGCGATCCTCTCCTCCATCAACGCCCGCCCGCCCAACTTCATGTAGTGCGGCACATTTATTTGGGTGTCCACGAAGCCGGGGCAAATGGTGTTGGCACGAATACCCACCCCCGCGTAGTCAATTGCTATGGCCCGCGTCAACATGAGCACCGCGCCCTTGCTCGCAGAATAAAGCGCAAGTTGCGGTTCAGCGGCGAGCGAGTTGACCGAACCAAGGTTGACAATCGAGCCACTGCCCTTGGCGACCATCGCTGGCAACAATGCCTTACAAGTGAGGTACGTGCCGCGCACATTCACGTCAAAGATCCGGTCATATTCCGACTCACTGGAGTCGACGAGGTTGTTGGGAATCAAAATTCCCGCGCTATTCACCAGTCCGTCGACAGCGCCAATTGACTCGGTGATCTCGACGGCGAACGCGTCGACATCGGCCGCGACGCGCACGTCGAGCAACCGCACGTGCCAGCGATCATCCGATCGTTGCGCAACGAGCGAATCGACCTCGGCCTGGTTCACGCCAGTCGCGATCACGATTGCGCCCTCGTTTAGCGCGTTCAGCGCGGTTGCCCTGCCGATTCCCCCCGCCGCCCCCGTGACTACAACGACCTTCCCAACCAATAGTCCATGGTTCTTTTCCAGTGCACCTGGCATGACTCCGCTTCCTGTAGTTACCGATGACCAAAAAACCGCGACCCCGGCGACCACGAGAACCGTGATGCCGAGGTGCGAATCTCGGGCGGGAACGGCTACTTTCGCGCCTCGTCAGCGTGCAGCTCGTCGTCGACAGAGTGTAGGTCGGGCATATTCATCCCGGATGCGCCCTTGCGGCTGATGAGCAGGTAGGCCAGGTAGAAGCCACCGATGACGACCATCACCCCCACGTAGATCCAGGCGTTCAGAAACGCGGCATCCCGGAACAGCAACAGTTCAAAAACCAGCCACACGCTCGCGAGAACAATCACCGGAATCTCGAGCTTGCCTAAGGAGAAGCCCTTACTCGCTGGAAGCGATTTGCGCTTGACGATGTAGAGCACGACGACGGCAGCGTAGATGACAGCCGGCAGTAGTGTCGCCGCACCAAACAGACTGAACAGCGCACCCGTTTGCATCGCGAAGATCGCCAGGATCACCTCGCCGATGAGGAGGAAGAACACGGTGGCCGCAAGAGGGGTACCGAATCGAGGAGAAATCCTCTTCAACGTCTGGTGGCCGGGAAAACGCTCATCACGGGACATCGCCCACGTGAGCCGTACCCCGCTGAGCAGAATGACCATTCCACAGGCGAAGATCGCGATGACCACAAGCACGAGCAGCGCGGTGCCCACGAGGGGTCCGAGCACTCGGGTGATGACATCGGCGATGGGGGTGGACGATGCGGACAGCGCGACCGGGTCACCGGCAAGCAGCGTGACCACGATTAGAAAGAGGAATCCGAGGATTCCCGATGCCAACACGGCCTGCCACATGGCCTTCGGCACGACACTGGCTGGGTCTTTGGTCTCTTCGGCGAGATTGGCCGCAGCCTCAAAGCCGACAATGGTGAAGGCGCCGAGCAGGGTGCCGATCATCCACGGTCCGACGTGGGTCAGGGTCCCGAAGCTGAAGTAGTCCGCCGCGGGGATGGCCCCGGTGCTGAACAGATTGCCGGGGTTGATCTCCTTGGTAATGAAGCCGACTACGAGCATGAGAAGCACGAGCAGGACCATTCCGAGCAGTTCCGCGCCAACCGCAAAGTTGTTTACTCGTTCGGTCCACCGAGTCGAGAATCCAACCAGTAAGGCCTGAACGAGGAGCACGATTGCGGTGATGAGCCATGCGTTTGCGGGTGTGCCGCCATATCCGAGGAGCACGGGCAGCACCGTCGACGCAATCGTATAGTCAACCGCGACCAGGACCACGGCCAAGAATGTAAACGACACCCAACCCATGATCCAGCCGAGCACGGGATTCGCCAACCGTGACATCCACTGGTATGCATAACCGGTGACCGGGATGCGGGCGGCAAGCGCTCCGAAGATGAAGGCAACCATGAGCTGACCGACGACAACAATTGGCCACGACCAGATACCGGCAGGGCCAGAACTCACCAGTACCGTTCCGTAGGTGGTGAATATCCCGGTCGCGATTGAGACAAACGCGAACGCAACGGCGAATGACGCGAACTTGCCGGTTCCGCGTTTCAACTCCTGCTTATAGCCAAACTCTTCAACACCGGAACCCGCATCATCGGTTCCTGGGATGGTTGTACTCATTACTGTGATCTCCTTTGATTAGCACGAGTTTTTTTAGGTCCTGATTGGGGCTCCGCGTAGCGGGCATTCGCATTCTCAAATTATGTTGATGAGTAACGTACCCGATTATCTGTACTTTTGTTGGCTGTGTGTGGACTCTTGCGGTTTTTTGTGTCGGGGCGCTGACGGCCGCTTGCAAAACGGATCGACTTGCACCATCATTTCCCACATGTATCCACATAACCTCTCGGATGCTTGCCTCGATGCTCGCTAGCGAACGGCACGCCCGAATTGTAGAGATGCTCCGCGATAGCCGAGTGGTGAGCACCGATGATTTTTCGCATGCGTTGAAAGTTTCGACTGAGACAATCAGACGTGACCTCGTCACGCTCGACAGCCTTGGATTGCTGGAGCGGGTTCACGGCGGGGCCAGCATCACGATGTCACCCTCAGCCGGCGAGGAAGCACCATTTGCCGAACGCTCCGCCAAGCAGAACAGCGCAAAAACTCGAATGGGCATCGCCGCGGCGGCACTAGTGAGCCAAGGGCAGACCATCGTGATCGACGTGGGTACGACCGCGGTCAGTGTCGCGCGAGCCATACCGATGGATTTCTCCGGTACAGTCGCGACGAGCTCTCTGTTGGTTGCTGCCGAGTTAGCGGATCGACCGCACCTTGATGTGCTCGTCAGCGGCGGGAAGCTTCGAGCCGGCGACCTCGCGCTTTCGAACTCACTGACCGATGCGTTCTTCGCCGATCTCTACCCGGACATCGCGTTTCTCGGCTCGGGGGGCCTCGATGACATCGCTGGTCTCACCGACTACTATTTGGACGAAGCGACTGCGCGTAAAACAATTGTGAAAAACGCGACACGATCGTTCGTGTTGGCCGACTCGACCAAATTCGGTCGCGTCGCGCGGCATCGCGTTGTGGCTCTGCGCGATCTCGCCGGGCTCATTACCGATCAGATGCCACCCGCCGGGATTGCAGAAGCAGTCTCCGTCGACGGCGGTATCGTGATCGTCAGTTAGATGTTCACCTCCCGCCCGACTGCCCGCACCGTGCTCCTTCACATCATCAAGCGGAAGAATTTGCCGCCGAGCAAAGGCTTCACGCTCGGCAAATTCGAAATCCCCGTCATCATCCTGGCCTCGATCTGGCTGGTTTTCGAGCTGCTGATTTTCCGTGATTCCTCCTTCGCGACCGCATGGCCGTATGTGATCGTGATGGTCGCGATCGGCGGCGTCTGCCTGCTCATCCGCCGAGGCGGTACCGCCGGTATCGCAATGCCGGACCTGCCCTCCATCGCCCAAGAACTCGTCGAGGACGCCCGCTCACGAAAGGGCAATGCATGACCACCGTTCTCTCCATCGACCAAGGCACCTCCGGTACCAAAGCCGTCGTCGTATCGCCCGAAGGTACAGTGCTCGGACTTGCTGAGATCCCGGTTCGGCCCCGATACTCCGACGGCGGAGCCGTCGAACAGGACCCCTTCGAGTTGCTCAACAGCGTCGTGGAAGCCGGCCGCGCCGCCGTCGCCCAAGCCGGCGCAATCGTCGACATCGTCACCCTCGCCAATCAAGGCGAAACCGTGCTGGCCTGGGACCCCGTCACCGGCGACCCACTGTCGGACATGATCGTCTGGCAGGACCGCCGTTCGGAAAGTATCTGCACCGAACTCGCCAACCATAAGCAGCTCTTCGCGGACGGCACCGGACTTGTGCTTGATCCGTACTTCTCTGCCCCGAAACAGGCATGGATTCGCCGCAACCTCACAACCGAAGGCCTCGTCACCACCTCCGATAGCTGGCTACTACACCGGCTGACCGGCGAATTTGTGACCGACGTTTCTACCGCAAGCCGGTCATTGGTGACGAACCTCGACACCACCGAATGGGACGAAGAACTCCTCGACCTCTTCGGGCTCCGCAACGAAAAACTGCCAATGATCTTGCCCTCCGACGCGTTGGCCGGAACGACGACCGCATTCGGCGGCCTTATGCCGGTCGGCGGCCTCATCGTCGACCAGCAAGCCGCACTTCTCGCCGAGTCGTGCCTCGAACCAGGCGAGGCGAAATGCACCTTTGGCACAGGTGCATTCCTACTTGCAAACACCGGAACGAAAGCCGTCAGGTCCACGTCTGGGCTCGCAGCGTCCGTCGCCTGGCAAGCCCGCGGCCAGACTACCTACTGTTTCGACGGTCAGGTCTACACTGCCGCTTCCGCGATCCGGTGGATGCAGCAACTCGGGTTTATTAGCCACGCGGCGGATCTCGACCACGTCTCGGCCCAGGATTCCGGCGGAGTATTGAGCGTTCCCGCCCTCGCAGGTCTCGGCGCGCCTTGGTGGCGACCCGATGCGAAAGCCGTCGTCGTCGGAATGACCCTCTCCACGGGTCCAGAACAGCTGGTGCGCGCAGTGCTCGAAGGCATCGCGGCGCAGGTAGCAGAGCTCGGGCAGCTCGTCGCCAACGACCTCGGGCAACCGCTGAAACGTCTCCGTGTCGACGGCGGTCTCACCCAAAGCAAAGTGCTCATGCAGGCCGTCGCCGATCTCATGCAAATCGAAATCGACGTCTATCCGTCGCAGCACGCCACGCCCTTTGGCGCCGTCGCGCTCGCCCGCATGACAGCCGACACGGCGCTCTCTCTCAAAGACGCCGTCATAACATGGCAGCCGAGCGTGTCATACGAACCCAAATGGTCAGCAGACCAGGCGGCCGACTTTCGCACCCGCTGGCGCGCCGTCGCTGAAACCAGCTCTACCTCATGAACATCCGCCCAACAGATCTACAAGGAGCAACAATGTCGTCCCCCGCCCTCACCACCACAGTCGCCGTCATCGGCGGCGGCGTTGTCGGTGCCGCAATATTCCACACCCTGACCCACCGCGGCATCGACGTGCTGCTGCTCGAAGCCGACTCCGACCTCGCTTACGCAGCAAGCGGCACCAACTCCGGCATCCTGCACACCGGATTCGACTCCACCCCCGGCCAACTCGAAACCGAACTCATCCTCCGCTCCGCCAAGATCCGCCCCGCGATCCTCAAAGTGCTTGGCGTACCCGTCAAGCACACCGGAGCTGAACTCGTGCCGCACCGCGAGGAAGATCACGTAACCATCCGTGCCCTCGCAGAGAATGCCGCCGCAAACGGCGTCGAAGTTTATATCCGTGAAAGCGACGGAGCGCTACTTGTGCCCGGCGAATCCGTCACAGACCCCGTCGCCTTCACCCTCGCACTCGCGCAGTCAGGCGAAGTCGCTGGAGGACGCATCGAACTGAACGCAAAGGTGGTCGGCATCGAGCCCGGTGAGGATCAGCTCACGCTGCACCTCGCCGACGGACGCAGCGTCAAGACTTCAGTCGCCATCAACGCGGCAGGGCTACACGCTGACGACATTGCCCGGCTCGTCGGAGACGGCACCTTCGAAATCTACCCACGTAAAGGCGAATTCTTCGTCTACGAACTCCCCAAAGGTCAGACCCTCGATCACATCGTGCTGCCCGTGCCGACCAAACGGACCAAAGGCGTAATCGTCTTTCCAACGCTTGACGGCCACGTCGTCGCCGGACCCACTGCTATCGACCTTCTCGACAAAGACGACTGGGCTGTCCGGCCAGACGCGCACGCTGAGATCCTTGAAAAAGCGGCTTCCCAGTACTCCGCCCTCAACGGCCTGCAGCCGGTCGCGAGCTACGCCGGGCTCCGCCCAGCCGGGCGCGACACCAACTACGTAATCGGTTCCTCGAAAACAACCGAGCGCCTAATTAACGTCGCCGCGATCCGCTCGACTGGCCTCTCAGCCTCGCTCGGCATCGGCGCGTACGTTGCAGATCTCCTCCCTGCGCTGGGAATCGAACTCGGCGAACAGCTCATCCCGACACCTGCCAAACCCATCACACCCAAGCAGCCCTGGTGGCAGCGCACCGCGCAGCACCGCCACCCCGCAACTGTCTGAAGCTCTCTCCCGTTCCGACCTGAAGAAAGAGCACCATAACTGCCGCAAACCGTGTGAACATCTCGTCTGGCCCCCAAAGGAACCCGTCCTCGGCCAATCCCACGCCGTAAAAGTCGACAACCATGTGTTCGTCGCCGGAACAAATCCGGCGGCGTTGGCGACACCGCGGGAGAACAGTCCTGCGAAATCTTCGAACGCATCGAAAATGTCGTCCGCACCCGCTTACAACTTACTAACATGGTCGACTTCGACGCCGTCGGTCGCGTCCACGACGAAATCTTCCGCGAAATCTGACCAGTGAAAGCCACCCTCGGAATCAGTGCTCTTGCTTCACCGAACCTCCTCGTTGAAGTTGAAGTCGACGCAATCCTTCAGGACCTAGATTGCGCATTGCCTCGTCGAACCCTGAACGCTCATCACCGTTCAGGATTCCGCTTACGGGAATTGAGGCGAGCCCGTCGTCGACCGGAACGAGCTTTGCAGGCGACTTCGGGCATTTGTGCAGACGACTTCGAAAAATGACAACAGGACGCCTCCTTTTAGGTCATCCCGTTAGGGGATCCTTGGGTTCATGCGGTGGTTGCAATAACCGCTTGAATCCGCCGATCGGCAAACGGCACTCCGGTAACTTTTTCGAAAACTAGATATTTGCTATCCCGGCCATATGCCGTAAGACCCATCCGTAAGCATTCCCGCTAACGGGGCCATATTTGATACAGAAGGTAGCGATGTACACCAACGGCGAACCGGGCGCCTCTCCAAACGGGTGACTGAATCGCCCTGGGTTTCGTTCCGCTCTTTCCTTTTGGAGGATTGAACAATGTCGAACCCTTACCCGTCCGAGTTTCGCGAACGTGCTCTTCGGATGCTTGC
>JACMOZ010000302.1 GCA_014377785.1 Aeromicrobium sp. | reverse complement strand
TGGGGCTGCTCGTCAACGAGATCGGCGCGTACAGCGGAACCGTGCCGCTTAGGGCCCGGCCCTCGGTGATCACGGTCGGAGCCGACGACAACTGGAGATTTCTGGCCGAGTAGCGGATGAATGAGTGTGGGGTTGCAGCTCGGCTGCGGCCCCACACCCGCGACACGGTGGGTGCTCAATAACCGAACGAACTTTGCCATATATTCTGCACACAAGCCCTGCTCAAACAACAGAATCGCTCCTGATATGTCTCAGGAGCGATTCTTTTTGTCGACCAGGCCGTTTCCTGAACGGCCTCAATGCAATGTCGGGCTGACAGGATTTGAACCTGCGACCCCTTGACCCCCAGGCGTCCAAACGGCTCCGTTCGAGCGGAAAACCGCGTAGTTCCGCGGATTAGATCATGCAGATCAAGTCATGCGATGCATAGTTTGCATGATTCTGGTCCCCTTTTGGTCCCCTCCGCTTTGCCGTCTCGGTAGCACCCGTCGGTATGAGGCGAGTGAGATTGTCAAGGAATGACGCCCGTCACTTAGCGCTCGGCCCGCAGCTCGGCGAGCTTCTTGCGAGCGTCGGCAGCCGCCTTCTCCGCCTCCTTCAGCTCACGCTCCGCCTGCGAGATCTTGTCGTCGCGCCTGCGGTTCGCCGCCGTCATCCGCGTCGCAGCTTCGACCACCTTCTCTGACGACACGACGCCGCGGTTGATCTCACACTCCGGGCACCACTGAGTCGAGAAGCTCGGCTCCCGGTTGGTGTGGTGGACGCTCTGCTCCACCATGTGCCCGCATGTCAGGGTACGAGCCCAAATATCGAGTTCTTCCTCCCGACGCTCGGAGACGGTGGCGAAGATGCGCTGGATTCTCTCGGCCTGCTCGCGCGACATCGGGATCGGCGGACAGCAGTAGCCACAATGCGTTGCACGCGAACCGGCCATGCTCCAACGGTGCGCATCGCAGTTCGGATGCATCTCGCGGTAGCGCTTCTGGTCCGCGTCGTAGATGACGCGCTGTTCGTCCGTGAGGTACATCGTCCCCGGCCAACTGCCGAGGTTGTCGATGACCGGCAATCCGCACCCACGGCATGCCTCACCCGCGGACGCCTGCTCGCGGGTGAGATACATGCCCTTGTCGCGCCATTCCTGCCGCCTCGCTTCGTCGCGATGCGCGCGTGCCTCTTCCTTGAGTGCGTTCGTCATGCGACGCTTCTGCGCTCGTTCAGCCTTCTGTTCCTCGGTGAGCGGCATACCAATCCTCCAGTCGCAATGTCGGAGGCCTGACTGGGAATGCCAACATGCCTCAGCTCTATACAAAGAATGTCCGTCCGTTGCAACGAGACGGTAACCAGTTGTTTGCCGGATCGGGAACCTACTTGGGAACGATCCAGGGCCGGTACGTCTTCGACACCTCCGGTCAGTACGCGGGCATGATCGACGGCGACCGCGTGGTGTACCGAACCATCGACTCTGCCCGCATCTCGAGTCCAACGATCGCCGGACCCCGGGTCGGGCCTGCGGTGGTGAACGCAGTCCCTGCTGCGATATTGGGCGAGGAGCCTTCGTTTCCGAACTGATGCACTCCGACACGGACCCGAAGGCGGCGCGCACACTACCGGGAGAGCCAGTGTCGTCGCCAGCCCAGACCTCACCTTGTCGAATCCTGGAACTCGTCAACGCTTGCTGTGCCCCACCTTGTCCGCGGGTGAACCGTGATCGGCACCCGCCCGCCTCATTCACCAGGTTCCGCAGTCACGAATCCTTCCTTCGACATCACGCGTCTGCGCCGTGAGTACATGCGCTCCAGGAGTGGAACGTTCTTGTCTCGGTAGTCATGAACAATCGCGGGCATAGATTGCTCGGCTCGCCCACGCGTGATGCGGCCAATCTGCTGAATGACGCGCCCTTTGAAGGAGACCGGAACGGTGAGGAAGAGTGTGTTGAGGGTCGGGAGATCGAGGCCTTCGCCGGCAATTTTGTCGATGGCGACGAGAACGAACGGCTGCTGCAGCCCGTCCATCTCCTCAAGCGAACGCCTGATGTCACGACGCGTGGCCGCGGAGAGGCGCCCGTGGAGCCGGATCACCGGCGCAGCGCATGTTTCCAGCGCATCCGCGAGAGCGTCGACGTGCTGGATCCTGTTCGTCAGTACAAGGCAGGTACGCCCCTGGTCAGCGGCTCCTGTGACATGATCGGCGATCATTGCATTGCGCTCGGCATCGGCGGCGAGCTCCGAGTAGATCGCTTGGATAGAGGGACCATCGGTTCCGGGTTCGTCTGTGCGGAAGGTCGTCTCATGGACGACCATCTCACGAGCCGCGCGATCGACGATGTCGACCACGTGACGGATCGGACCGCACTGCATCGTGATGAGTCCATTCATCTGATCGGCACGGTAGGGAGTCGCCGTCATCCCTGCCCAGTAACGAATACTGACGTTGCGCAAGGCGGCTTCGGTTGCTGGCGCTGCGACAGCGTGACATTCGTCAATGATGATCTGCCCGTACTCCTCCAGAATGCTGGGGTCCGCGTTCCGATGCGAGACCGACTGCATCATGATCAGATCCACGACTCCGCGCCGTTTTCGTCGTCCCGCCCCGAGTTGGCCAATCTGCTTCTCTGTCAGGCCGAGAAACTGTTGGAGACGCTCGCGCCATTGGGCGATCAGTTCGGCACGGTTCACCAGGATCGCTGTCGGCGTCGCGCGCTCGGCGATCATGGCGCAGGCCATGACCGTCTTGCCGGCGCCCGGAGGGGCGACGAGTACTCCGGTGTCAAATGCGAGGAGCGCATCGACCGCATGCTGTTGCTCATCTCGGAGTTGCGCCGCAAAGGTCAGCTCTAGGCGTCCCTGCGTCGTAGCCACCGTCTCGGTCGTTGTCTGGAAGCCTGCGTCTGCGAGGAGCGCTACAGCTTCGTCTGTGAGCCCTCGCGGCAGGCGCAGTTCGTGCTCGTCATGTTCGAAGCTGGTGACAAGACGCGGCGTGCCAAAGGTGCTGAACCGCTGAGCCTGTCTGCGGTAAAACTCGGGATTCGGGACGGACGCCATGTGTTTGAGTTCAGTGATCACGATTCCTGGAAGGAACTCCGTTGGGATGTGCAGAACCGCATCGCGGTGCAGTTCCAGTGTTCGTCCCGCGGTCGCGCGTGCGACCGCCCTGATACTGGATCGCCGGGGCCGCGCAGTTAGCGACGCCGCGGGTCCCTCGGACGACGCCGCGCGGCTCAGCGACCCGAGCTCAGCGATCCTTTCTATGAGTACGGGTAACGTCATCGACAGGGCCGCAAACTGATCCTCGTACGGGGCCCAGGTAGTGGGATCGACGAACACGGTTGTCCCGCGTCGGCGGCAGTCACCCTGCAGCGGCAGCGCGATGAGATTACCCAGGCGCGCCCGCCCAAGAGATCGATCAGGCAGAGTGTCTTGTGACGGGAAAAAGCGATCATAGCTTCGGAAATCCATCATCGGTCGGCGCGCCATGGCAGCGCGCAGAAGCCGCATCCCGGCGGCGCGGGCCGTCGCCGCTGGAACAAGGTCCTCGAAGAACATCCAGACATGAGCACCCGTACCAGATCGCGACACCTCAGTCAGCACGTGGAGCCCGGCGCTCTCGCACTCCATAACGAATGCTGCGGCGTCATGCCGCCACTGTGCATCGTCGAAGTCGCAGACCAGAAGACGACACTGGTCGCCCTCAAGCATCGGGTAGAGGCCGGCGTGAAACTCGCGCTCTCCGAGTTGAGAAGCACCTCGAAGGTGCCGTTCTACAGTTCGGTCCTCGAGCGGCAGATAGTCCGCGACGGTCTCGGATCCGGTGTAGAAGCCGCCGCGTACCGCGGGGGCCCAACCTGACTTTCCCGTGCGCGTGCTGGTCCAGCGCACCGCGTGGACATCACTCCTGCCCGCGAAGCGAGTGCGGAACAGGGCTAGTTTCTCGGCACTCGACGATGCCGCCGTCACCATAGTCGGTGGACCGCCACGAGCAGTCGCAGGCACCGGGACCTTTTCCGTGGCGTCTCTCACGCGCTCAAGTTCTCCGAGTACGCTGCGAGCTTCCACAAGCTCCTGCTCCAGTATCCTGATTCGAGACCTCAAGACGTCGATCTCGACGTTAGTCAACGGCTTCGCCCCAGGACTGAGCTGTCGGGTTCCATATCAGATCGATCACGTTGTTCGTCAGGGCAGGTTCGGCAAAGAGTATGCACGTCTGGAGAATGTCGGCGAAGCTTTCCGGAGTCGACTGTTCGAGTCCTTGCTTTTTGCGCCAGGCTGCCCACTTGCGTTGTGCCAGCGCAGGCATATACGCAATGAGCGGTCCGAGGGGTTCAATGTCGATCTGACGGTAGCGGGCAACGGCGCTGATGGCCGCGCGCAGGTCTGCCCCGCGAATGATCCTGGACCGTGCGATAGCCGCGATGTCGGTGAAGTCCCGCCAGCGGGTGTTCTGATCTCCACGTTCGATCGCCGTGACGATCTTTTCTGCGAGCACCATGTGATCCGGGTAGCCCGGGAGCCGAAGCGTTCCACCGAGCAGCAGTGGGAGCACTGCTTCGGTTGGGGCCGGCCAGATGGGGTCGCCGAAGTTCACGTCGACGTGCAGAGCGACCTTAGCTGTCGCGAGTTGCGCGGTGATCTTGACGCGGACACCGTTGTAATCGGCTTCGTCCCGGATCGGCTCCCCCACTGCGGAGTTCGGATCAAACTCCAATCCGTCTTCGAGGTGCACCTCAATGATGCTGCGCACCCGTTGTTCGACATCAGCGATGTCGTTCTTGAATCCAGTGGCGGCGAAGTCGATGTCGCGGGTCGGTCGGCGCGCAGCGAATGCCGCCATGAGCACACCGCCCTTGAGTACGAGCTCTCCGGCGTGCTCAGATACGGACAATCGGGCGAGGAACCCTTCGAGCGCGTACAGGGTGATGTACTCAGCGGGATCGCGTCCGTCGCGACGAGCGAGGTTGCGCAAATCGTTGTACGCCTGCCCAGCAGGAGTGTCTCGTGTCGGTGTTGGCGGGGTCATAGGAGCGCCTCGAGCGCCTGGCGGATCCGCGGCTGTGCCTTTGGGAACGATGATGCAACCTTCAACAGGGCTGCCGGTGAGGTCCCTCGACGGCGCAACCACCGTCGGAGTGCTTCGTGGGCGACGTCGCTGCCTTCCTGATGCATGAGCCGGAAGCAGTCCACGATCGTTCTTTCGGCTGAGTAGGTGGCGAGCGTGAGTCCGTTTCCGGCATCGATGTGGTCGCGTCCGATGTGGAAGGTTGGCGGATCGAAGCTGTGCCATGCAGTGTGAGTGAGCCCAACGGGATGATGGGTGCCGCGCGGGAGGGCAATGTCGGACTCGAACGGAATCGCATCACTCAGGTCGTGATGCACGAGCGCACTCGTCAAGCACAACGTTGCCTCCTCGCGCACCGCTGTCGCTGCGGCAAGCGAAACGAACGCAGGCTCGATCTCGTCAGGACGCAGATACACGCCACGGCCCGCTCGTTCGATCTCGCCCTTCGCGAGAAGATCGTAGATCTGGTCTTTCCGCAGGCCCGCGGCGCGAGCGTCGCCGAGCGTGAACACGGGTGCGAGATTCGCTATCAATACGTTCATCTCCCAATCCTCTACACATGAAGACTATCTGTAATGAATTAGGAAGGCAACGATGCGATGTGACGAGGCTCGAAGGATGAAAAGTTACCTTGCCCTCATCCCTCCACTCGGAGTCCGCATCAACACCGACACCTTGCCACTCGAGAAACGTATCCGCGCACGAGTGAGGTGGACTGACCCGATCTCAGGCGTTCGCAGAAGTCGATCGATAACCGTCGACAATGAAGCGTCCGCATACGAGTTCTTCAACGCGCTGAGATCTCACACCAGTACAGACCTCGCTCCATTCGTCGAACTGACGGACTACGCAGATCAGATCGGAGACCGGTTCCTCCGCGGTGTGGATATGACATCTACCGCATCCGGGTACCGAGCGGGCCTTCGGCTCCGAGTCCTGCCTGCTCTTGGCCATATACACGTTCGGGATATCACGACAGGAATCGTGGACCGAAGCATCGACCGCTGGGAGATCGAACACTCCCGTTCGACTCTCAAGAATACGATCGCGGCACTCACACGAGTCCTCGACGAGGCGGTTCGCGACGAGATCATCACCCGCAATCCGGTGAGAGAACGGGCACATCGACGGTACCGAATGCAGGAGGCGACACAAAGCCTAACGTCGGTTCCTTCGCTGGCCGATGTCGAGCGGATCGCCGCTGCATGCGCCGAAATCCACCAGAGCTACGCTGATCACGTTTTGATCAGCGCGCTCCTCGCGGTCCGTAGCTCGGAGGTCGCAGGGCTCGTGGTCGGCGACGTCGACTGGACGAGCAAGCTCGTCACAATCGAGAGGCAGTGCTTCCCCGGTTCTGGTGGCCTGACGATCAAACAGACGAAGAGCCGTCAGGTTCGTCGTGTCCCGATCATCGAATCGTTGGAGCCGACGCTGCTCCACCTCACCGCAGAACGTCCGCACGGCGCACCATTGCTTCGTGGACCGCGTGGTGGCGTCATCACGACCGCAGCATTGCGTGATGCAACCGACTGGAACGCACTCGTTGCACGACTCGGGTTTCCGGGATTGCGTCGCCACGACCTCCGGCATGCAGGTGCAACCTGGTTCGCAAACGCGGGCATCTCGATCCACGTCGTGAGCGACATCCTCGGACATGGATCCGTAGAGACAACACGCGCGTACCTACACACTGACAACACCGAACTGCATAAGGCGGCAGCACGGATGAACCAGCACCTCAGGGAGGCCGATCTGAACGGCTAGAAATGCCTGAACCCCTTGACCATGTCGAGTCAAGGGGTTCAACGGGTACGGATTGGGTCCAAGATCGGCATGAATGCCGATCTTGGACCTTACAAAAACACCTTCTGATCAGGTATTTCTTCAGTCGGGCTGACAGGATTTGAACCTGCGACCCCCTGACCCCCAGCTACAGGAAGTCCGTCCGGGGCCGTCCGGGCACGCCCGCCGCCGTCCAATCGGGCCGATAAACCCCGTACTTACGGCATATCCGCAAACTTCCGCAAACGTCCGCCGAGGGCCTCTAGGCGTCCGCCGGGTCCAGTTGGCGTAAACATTGGCGTAAATCACGCGAGGGCGTCGGCGAGCACGTCCGCCGCTGTTTGCTGGCCTTCGGGGGTCACGTGGCCGTAAATATCGCCGGTTATCGCGATCGACGAGTGGCCGCGCATGACCGATACCTCTTTGAGCGGCACCTTCGCCGCGAGCATGAGCGACGCCGCCGTGTGCCGCAAGGTGTGGACGCCGACGTCTTCAAGTCCGGCGTGCCGCGCCGCCGTCGTGAGTGCTCGTAGTGCGTTGCGCGGGTCCATTGCCGTCCCCGTCGCGGTCGTGAATACGAGGTCCGACTTGGTCCATTCGCTCGCGGCGTGGACTCTCTCGGCGTCTTGCGCGATCTTGCGCGCCTTCAGGAGGGCGACCAGCTCGGCGGACATTCTGACGTTGCGCCGCGACGCCTCTGTCTTCGGAGAGGTGATCGTCAAGCTTCCATTGAGCCGCGAGAGGGTGCCGCGTACGCGTAGCAAGTTGTCGTCGAGGTCGATGTCGCGC
>JACMOZ010000301.1 GCA_014377785.1 Aeromicrobium sp. | reverse complement strand
CCGGAGTAGGTGAGGGAATCGAGCACGACAACCTCGGCACCCTCGAGGCCCGCATAGGCGTCCTGAAGGGTGCGGCGAACGAAGTTCGAGCCGATGAAACCGGCGCCGCCGGTGACGAGTATTTTCATGGGAGTTGCTGCCTCCTAGGCACAGTCGTGATGAGTCTAGTGATGGGTGGCACGGCGGCTCAGGATGGCCGATCTCAGGTCAAGCCCGATGATTAGTACGACTCTCACAGGCCAGAGGTACCAGCCCGAGTACCTCCGGGTGAGGAATCGGCGAGCGCTCTGGTGGTGGACGGCAATCATCCGCGCGGAGTGATCGCTCGTGGAATGGGCACCGGTGTGCACAACTACGGCGGTCGGCTCGTAGACGTTGCGATAGCCGGCTTTGCCGAGCCGGTATCCAAGGTCGACGTCTTCGAAGTACATGAAGTAGCCGTCATCGAAACCGCCGAGTTGGTCGAACGCGCTCTTGCGCACGAGTACGCAGGCTCCGGAGAGCCAGCCTGCGTCCCGCCGCACCGGCTCGCGGCTGGAGTCGCGGCGATACGCGCGCGTCCAGGGATTGCCAAGCCAGATGTTCGCGAACAGGGCGTGCCCGATCCCGGTGCGAAGCGACGGTACGGCGCGGGCCGACGGATAGACCTCGCCATCGGTCATGATTGCCGGTCCTACTGCGCCGATGCGGGGATCCGAATTGCCGGCAGCGACGAGAGCATCGAGCGCGCCTGCCGAGAGCACCACATCCGGGTTGCTCACCAACACCCATTCCACGTCGGAGGGCAGGGAGCGGATCGCCGCGTTCATCGCGCCGCCGTAACCCCGATTGCGATCGAGAGCGAGGTAGTGAGCGGATGACGCGGCCGCGAACTGGGCCACCGTTGCGTCAGTGCTGTCGTTATTCGCGATCACGACAACCAATGGGTCGGCACTAGAAGCTGGCACTGACTCGAGGAATCCCCCCAGCACATCGCCCGATCCATAGCTGACCGTCGCGACGGCCACCACGGGCGTACGCGGGGGCTGCGGAGAGAGTGCCATCGGGAGGTAATCCTAGTTCTAGGCTAGATTGTTTCGAGATTCACGGCTCGATTCGTGAGCGTCGTGGATACCCAGCGAGGATGAATGAAATACCTGAATGAAGTGTGGAGTTCCCGCGAACTCCTCTTCAACCTCGTCTCTCGCGACGTCCGCGGCAAGTACAAGCGCACGGTTTTCGGCCAGCTCTGGTCGCTCGCGAACCCGCTCGCGCTCATGCTTATCTACTCGCTTGTTTTTGGTGTTTTCTTCCCGAGCAACCCGCGCGCTGGCGATCCAAGTGGGCTCAACGTGTTTGCTCTGTGGCTGCTGTGCGGCCTTTTGCCGTGGACGTTCTTCTCCGCCGTGGTGAGTTCCGGCGCCGGGTCGCTCGTCGACAATGCCAATCTCATACAAAAAGTCTCGTTCAGCCGAATCGTGCTCCCGTTCTCGACCGTCGGTGCCGCTGCGTATAACTGGATGTTCGAAATCGCCGTATTGCTGATAGCGATAACCATCGCGGGTGGCTTCGTACTTCCCTGGATTCCGTTAGTCATTGTGGCGATGGCGCTCCTCGCACTCTTCGCCGCTGGAGTGGCGCTCTTGTTCTCGATAGCTAACGTCTACTTCCGGGATACCCAGTACCTGCTGACGATCGTGCTCCAGTTCTGGCTTTACCTCACGCCCATCATCTATCCGATCGAGCGGGTGGCAAACAAGTCTGCGGAGATCGGCGGTTTGGGTGGCACACCGGTTCGGATTGTCGACATCTATAATTTCAACCCGATGGTCCATTTCGTTGCTCTCTTTCGAGAGTTGATCTACGACAACCGCTTCCCGGATCCCCTCGAATGGCTGATCTGCCTGATTTGGGCCGCGGCTGCCCTCAGCTTTGGGATGCTGGTCTTCCGCAAGAACGAACGAAACCTGGCGGAGGCGCTGTGAGCGACATCGCCGTCCGAGTCGACCACGTCACCAAGAGCTTCCGGATGTACCACGAGCGCAACCAGAGTCTCAAGTCGGCCATCATGCGCGGTCGCACCTCTGTCCACGAGGATTTCCTGGCACTCGACGACGTCTCCTTCGATGTGCCTGCCGGGTCGACCTTCGGACTTATCGGCAGCAACGGGTCAGGCAAGTCCACGCTGCTCAAGTGCCTCGCAAACATTTACTATCCGAACAAAGGAGCGATCACCCACTTCGGCAAGATCGCTGCGATGCTCGAGGTCGGGTCCGGTTTCCACGCCGAACTTTCCGGCCGTGACAACGTCTTCCTCAATGGGTCAATACTCGGGATGTCCAGAAAGGACGTCACGCGTAAGTTCGATGAGATCATCGACTTCTCCGGTGTTGAGCAGTTCATCGACCAGCCGGTGAAGAACTATTCCTCCGGGATGTACGTGCGACTCGGTTTCGCTATCGCGATCAATGTAGATCCCGACATCCTGGTCGTCGATGAAGTTCTCGCAGTCGGTGATGCGGAATTCCAAGAGAAGTGTTTCCAGAAGTTCCGAGACTTCAAAGCGGCGGGAAAGACCGTGATTCTGGTCAGCCACTCCATGCCGACCGTGCAAGCGATGTGTGACCAGACGGCATGGCTAGACCACGGTGTGCTCAAGGCAGCGGGCCCAGCGAAGTCCACGATCAAGGCATATCTGAAGTCGCTCAACGTGGAGCCGGACTAGAAAATGCTCGAACCACAATCGTTCGTGGGCCGTACGAGTGTGTCCGTCGCGATCTGCACCCACAATGGCGAGCAATTCATTGAGGAGCAGCTTCGAAGCGTCCTAGCGCAGACTCGGGTGCCGACTCAGATAGTGGTCTCAGATGACGCTTCAACCGACCGGACTGTCGAGGTTGTCCGCACCGTTATCACTGCCAACGAACAAATTAATCCCGATTCTTCGACCAGCTTCTCTCTCATCATCAACACCGTGCCGCTTGGAGTCGCAGCGAATTTCGAACAAGCGATCAACGCGTGTACCGGAAAGTTCGTCGCGCTGTGCGATCAAGATGACGTCTGGCTTCCCCGTCGAGTGGAAGCGGCGCTCGATGCATTCGATCGTCACCCTTCCCTGCTTCTGGTTCATTCGGATGCGCGGCTAATAGACGAGGGCGGAGCCGAGCTGGCTCCAAGTCTGTTTAGGGTGCTCGGCGTCGACGAGTCCATCCAGCGGACGATCCATAGAGGGGGCGGGTTCGAGCTGCTCCTTCGCCGCAACCTGATCACGGGGGCTGCAACAATGTTCCGCCGAGAACTGGCGGATATTGCGGCACCATTTCCCCAGGGCTGGCTACACGATGAATGGCTGGCAATAGTCGCGGCTGCGGTCGACGAAATCGATGTCATCGCTGAACCATTGATCGATTATCGGCAACACAGACACAATCAGATTGGTGTACGCGCCTTGACCGTGCGAGAAAAATTCGTTCGCATGATCGAGCCGGGCCATGAACGAAACAGCCGACTGCTCCGGCGGTCGAGATCGTTGGCGCTCAGGCTTCCGGATATTCGAGCGGTAGTTCCAGCGCGCATCGAAGCGGCGAGGCAAAAGGTTCTGCACGAAGAGCGTCGTTCCCTCCTTTCACCGCATCGAATGTTGCGCATTGTGCCCGTCGTTCGGGAGGTGATGACCGGGCGGTACGGCAAATTCGGGAGGGGACCAGCGGATGCAATCCGCGACCTCCTCCAGCCGCTCAACCCCCTCGGATAGAATCGGCTACGTGCAAATTCGAGAATTAGCGATTCCTGATGCCTACGAAGTGACGCCCGTCCATCGGCGTGATGACCGCGGACTCTTTCTCGAGTGGTACCGGCACGACCTGTTGGAGGCGACGATTGGACACTCTCTCGAACTTCGGCAGGCGAACACATCGGTCTCTAGACGAGGCGTTGTGCGAGGCATTCATTTTGCCGATGTGCCGCGAGGGCAGGCAAAGTACGTCACCACCACTCACGGAGCAGTTTTGGATTTCGTCGTCGATATTCGGGAAGGTTCTCCGACCTTCGGCCAGTGGGACTCAGTGGTACTCGACGACGTTGATCACCGGGCCATCTACATCGCTGAGGGCCTCGGTCACGCGTTTGTCGCTTTGACGGAAAATGCCACTGTGAGCTATCTGGTTTCGGATGTGTACAACGCCACCCGCGAACACGGGATCAACCCGCTCGACGAGACGATCAAGCTGGACTTCTCCCTGCCCATTGAAGACTTGCTCCTATCTCCCAAGGACACCGATTCACCGTCGCTGCGAGACGCAGCAGGATCCGCGTTAT
>JACMOZ010000300.1 GCA_014377785.1 Aeromicrobium sp. | reverse complement strand
TGTGTGCGCCGAACCACAGCTCTCCTCTGGGCCTGTTGAGTACCCGCCGCCAGTAGGCGATGACGAGAACCGTCGGAAGGCGGTAGAGGGCGCGCAGGTTCGTGGGGATCTCCTCGTACCCGGTCGCGCGCAGCGCGGAGAACGCCTCTCGGGTGGCGAGCACCATCAGCCGCATGGTGGCTGGATCGGCGGCCAGCCTGGGCGCGTCGATGCCGACCCGGTATAGAGCGAACGCGATGGGCACCACGAATGCGGCGTGCCCAAGCAGCCAGGCGTGAATGTCGGCACTGATCAGGGTTGGAAAGCCGGCTCCGTCAAGTACATGTTGCAGGCGTCGGATCCTGGAGGTTGTGGTGCCGTCCGGCTCGCCGAGCATCGTTTTCTGCTGCCTGATCAACACATATTTGATAGTCGGGCCGTCCCTGGTGCCCCCGGCCGCGGGAAAACCGAACAGCGCGCGCTCCCCCAAGGCAACCGCCAGCTCCGCTCCGTGGTCGCCGGTGTTGCCGAAGAAAAGCACGTCCGAACCGTCTGTCATGGCGGTCAGGACTGCCAGCGTGCTTACGAGTTGTTCAGATCGGACGGGGACCAGCACCAGATCGAAATGATCGTCCGAAGCAAGCTCGCTGAGCACCACCACCGGTTGCGCTGTGCAGTTCCCGGACTCGGCATCTTCCAAGAGCAGCCCGTGGGACTGCAGGTCTGCCAGACGCGAACCGCGCGCAAGGAGGACCACCTCATGCCCCGCTTCCAGCAACTTGCCCGCGTAGACACTGCCGATCACCCCGGCCCCGAGCACAAGAATCCGCACCAGCGCACCTCCCTACCGCCTCATCCGCGTATGTGGCCAGTCAATCGCGCGGAAGCCCCGCGGCATAGGCCCACAGGAAGGGCTCCGTAACAGACGTCCGATCCGATTTGGCCTGTGCGAGCAACTGTCAGGTCGAGAACGGAGCTGAGGGCCGTCCCGTCCTCATCGGGCCACGTGCATCGCGTTGGGCTTGCGGCCCTGCCATCGGTTCGCTCTGGGCTGTGGGCTTTGGGCTTTGGGCCGCGGTCTCGTGGCGAATTTCACGCCTGACGCTACGAACGAGCCAGTACGTCGACTGCCTCACTCGACCCAGAAGGAAACGTTGAGCGTGTTAGCGCAATGGGACGGGAACATGCTTTGGGTAGTCCCACTCCAGTTCGAGGCGGTGGCTTCGCTCCGTCTCGGGAACGGCGGTAGTGACCTCGTAGGCGGTGCCTTCTCGGATGAAATCGAGTGTGGTTTCATCGGGAGCTACTGCGTGCATGGTCAGCACGCGGTCGGTGTTGGTGATGAGCACCGCCGTGACGCGCGGAATTATCACTATCGATTCCGTGTCGGAGTAGGGCACTTTTTTGAACCGGTCGAACCGGTTCCGCAAGATGTTGACCCACAGAGGAGAGTCGATGGAAGCGATTGACAGGCGAAGAGCGATCATGTGGAGCAGCATGTCCTGCCAAGGTTTCCTCTCCGTAAACGAAAGGTGACGATCACCTGGATCTGAACAAGATGGCGGCCCGACAGTCTTTGTGTCGACAGATCGGTTCACGTTCCCCAGCGACACGGCGCCGGCGCGCTCGGCGCAGAGCTGGACTGGCCCAGGATCTGTCGCGTTGGCCGTCCCTTATATGGATACCCAGCCGATAGATTCGGCCGCAGTCGAGTCAACCAAATCGACAGCAGTCCTGACGGAAACCTGCCCGGAACGAAACATTCCGGGCAGCGTCGTCGACGAAACGATCCAGCACGGGACGGCGAATCAATTGGAGGATAGAACGATC
>JACMOZ010000299.1 GCA_014377785.1 Aeromicrobium sp. | reverse complement strand
GGGGTACACGCCACGGCTTATGTTCCGGCTGCAGCCGCCGGTTTCAGCCAAGGCATCGACGAGCACACCATCTCTCGGGTCCGAAGTGGCGGGTCGTCGATTGGACGCCTTCGCGCCTTGGGGAGTGCTGCGCTCTTCGCCCCGGGCATCCGGCGTGTGGTGGCAGGCGCACAAGTGGTGCACTATCCCTTCACCGTTCCTGTTCCGCGACCGTCTCGTGGGCAGGCTTTCGTACAAACTCTTCACGACCTGCAACACCTCGACCTGCCGCAGCTCTTCTCCCGCCCCGGGCTCGCGTACCGCCGCCACTTCTACGAGGGAGCAGCCCGGCGTGCCGACGCGGTCATTACTATTAGCGAGTTCGCCAAGCAGCGGATAGTCGAGCTGCTCGGCCTTGCCCCCGAAAAAATCCACGTCGCGCACCTCGCCGTCGACCCGGCCGAGTTCATCGCCAACCCGGGGGCTCGCGAGAACTTCGTGCTCTATCCCGCGCGCGGCTGGCAGCACAAGAATCACGCGCGCCTGATCAAAGCCATGTCCATCGTTCGAACCCACACACCGGGCATGCGCCTCGTTCTCACCGGAGGGGGCTTGGACGCTCTCGGTGAACTGCCCGATTGGGTGGACCGAAAAGGCCTTGTGAGTGATGCAGACCTAAAGAGTCTTTATCGAACGGCAGCAGTTCTCGCGTTCCCAAGCCTCTACGAAGGCTTCGGCCTACCGCCGCTCGAAGCGATGGCATCCGGATGCCCGGTCGCAGCATCAAACGCCGGCTCGATCCCTGAGGTGTGTGGCGACGCCGCCGTGCTCTTTGATCCGCTCGATGTCGAGTCGATCGCATCAGGGATCATCGAAGCGATCAACCGACGCTCCGAACTTGCTTCGGAAGGTGCTCGGCGGGTTCAGCACTTCGCGTGGCAACGATGCCGTGACGCTCATCTCGCGGCGTATCGGAGCGTCGCATGAGCGAGCGATCCCCAGTGACGGGCGCAAATGGCCAGGATGGCGCCTACCTCGCCGAGCAGCTCCTCGCTTTCGGTCATGACGTTCACGCAATGTGCCACTCGGCAGCGGGAGCTCGGCGTCTCCTCGAACACTTCCCCTGGGACACGGCCCCTGTCGCCGATCTCGAAAATACAGCCAGGATTCGAAACCTCATCGACGAGACCGAACCTAGACGGGTATTCAACCTCGCCAGCAATGCGTCGATGGGGCGTTCCTGGGACAAGCCGGCTCAGACTGCGGATGTGCTCTGGGTCGGGCCAATTCGGTTGCTGGGGGCTTCGTGAGGGCTCTCTAAGAGACTTCTGCTGCCAGATGCGAATGCTGCACGCATCCGCTGTCGAGGGATTCGGGGATTCCACGGAGGTTCCACAGTCAGAAAAAACTCCGCGATGGCCGGTGCCCCTACGGCGGCGCCAAGCACTTCACCAACGAGATGGCCGGCGTGAATGACGCCAGAGGTAAATACGTGAATCCGGCGATGCTTTACAGCCATGAATTTTCGCAGCAACCAAGGGCATTCGTCGCCCGCGCGATCGCAAAGTCCGTCGAGTGAATCTCCCTCGGCCGACAAGAGACGATCACTCTGGGCAACATCGACGGACGTCGCGACTCGGGCTGCTCTTCCGAATACGTCGATGCGATGATCCGGATCATCTCGCGGCCCGAGGCGGAGCTCACATCGTCGCCACCGGGGTCACTCACTCGGCTCGCGAGTTGTTGGCGCAGGCATTCCCGGCGTCTTGTTCCGCGAACTGAACTAGCCACCATCATGGTCGGCGCAGAGCTGGTCCGATACTCGCGAAACCGATCTCTGCACCGACCATCGAAGGCGAGCAAGTTGATGCTACTGGATGTTGATCGTCCAGTTGCCGTCCGCTTGAATTCCCATCATGTATGCGCCTGCGGTGAGACCGACGAAACTGGAGCCGGATGCGTTTCCAATTTCATTCGCTACCACGTCGACGATATTGCCGCTTGAATCGTAGAGGTACACGATGAAATTCGACGAACCGACGTGGCTGAAAGTAAATGTCCTTCCTCCGCCTGTGGCCGAGAACAGCTCGGTCGCTTGACTGCCTGATCCAGAGAATGCCGTTCTGGTTCCTACGCTCGATTTCGGTTGCTCGACCGTTATCGTCCAAGCTCCCTGGCTCTGAACCTCGATAACGTAGCGATTCTCATCCACCCCGCTCGGCGAGCTCACGCTTATATTGCTACCGACTTCGTTCGCCAACAAGTCGAAGGTAGCTCCCGTATTTGCTTCATTCAGGTATGCAATGAAATTGGAGAACGGACCGGAGTAGGCCGAGCGGAATACCGCGAGACCGGTCGGCAAAATGAAGCTGTCAGACACACTGCTGCCGGTTCCGGAGAACGTAAGCAGACCAGGAAGGTAGTACGAGGTTCCTTCATCCCGATAGGTGCTGGAGGCCGTCGCCCTGATATTCGCTGCCTCAGAGGCATTGTTCGTGTAGAAGTGCACGCCCTGCCTGAACTTGTAGAACCGGAAAACCGGCAGTGAATTCGCCACCTGAGTCGAGTAGGCGTAGTAGGCGATGCCCTCGTCACGGAATGTGCTGGCCGCCGTGGCCCTGATATTCGCTGCCTCTGCCGCATTGTTCGTGTAGAAGTGCACGCCCTGCCTGAAGTTGTAAAAGCGGTAGACCGGTGTGGAGTCCGTGACCTGCGTCGGATAAGAGTAGAAGGCGATTCCTTCATACCGATAGATCGCCGGGCTTTTCTCGACCTGCGCCTTTTCTGTTTCGCTGTTCGTAAAAAAGTGCGAACCGTCCGTGAGCTTGTAGAACCGAAAGACCGGCGTGGGATTCGGAACCGCGGTGACCGCGGATGCCGGAGCCGGGAACACGGCGATAAGACTGAGCACCACCAGAAAAGCGACCAGAGTCTTCATCAGCGCACGGGGCCAGGCAGATACTTCGGACATTACACGGGCTCCTTTTGGGCGACGGCGACCAGCGCTCGACTCACAAGCAGCGCTTCTCTCACTTTACTGGCCGTCAGTGCAATGTCCTACGACGGATCGCTCGCGCATCCGGCCAAGGACGTCGTCACAGAGCAACGCCGCATCGTGGAGCTATGCCACGGGGCCGATTGGCAGCAACGAAGCGAATCGGTCATCGACATTCAGGTAGGTAGTGCCGGTGGGGTCGAGTTGCAAATAGCGCGACATGGATGTAACTAGGTGTCTCTGCGCACCTGACACCTGATACACGGCACCGGTGGAGAGCCGAATGAAAGCGCTCGCGGCCTTCCCTTGTGTGATCTGCGAGCACGTCGAGGTTGAGGTCGTCGTGGCCGCGAGCGAGTAGGCGCTCACTAGCGCCGGACTCATCGGGTGCAGCGAGCCTTCGGCGGCGAGGTACTGGTTGCCTCCGCAGGAGTACAGGTATCTGACGGGTGCCGCCCCCTGGGAGTATCCGGCGAGCTGACCGTCAGCGACCGTGCTGAATCCAGTGATTCCGACGGCATTGGTTATGGCGAAGTCACTGAGGAACTGGAGGTTGGATGATCCGTCGATCAGGAACACAGCCGGACTCGAGGCCGTCTTGACCAGCGAAGCTGGCTGGAACAGGATCGGCCCCTTCGCCAGCTGTGCGACTGTGGAATCGGGAAGGGTGACGATCGCGACATCCGGAGTTGCCGCGAGAGCGACAAGGGCCTTCCACGAAACCACCGGGCGAAGATCGGTCGCTCCGACCAAGTACACCGTGGACCCGGAAACAGACTTAACGAACATCCCCACCGAGACGAGCCCGGGGGAATAGCTGCTGGTCAGCTCTTGCGAGATGGCCGGGCCGACAGGAGCGAGAGGTGCGACGCCTTTCGGCCAGCGAATCGAACTGCCACCGCTCAAGATCGCCTGGCCCCCCGGTGTCGACACCGATCCGGTAAACGCGGTCGAGGCGGGAAGAGCAGAGATGCTCGTTCCGTCGAGAATGCCAGAAATTCGCTGGGCGATGTCGTATTGACCCTGGGTAGCCGGGTCCACGCTGTGAATCACCCCGCCGGATAGAAGGGAGTATTGACCCGACTGGCGGTTGACGAGGAACACCGAGTCTCGGACAATCGGCGCGCCGTAGGGAAGACCCGCGATCCCACCGTCAGTGAGGATCGGATAGTCGCCGCTGAGACCGGCGGCGGCCTTCGATCGATCATCGAGCACCTCGTGCTTGACTCCGGTACTGACCTGATACCGCCGACCTGTCGTGGTGCCGAAGAGGTTGGTGAGGGCAGGGCCATTGTTGAATTGTGAGACCTGAAAGTCGGTGAGCTGGGTGTAGCCCGACGCTCGGGTGCAAGTCCCCCCGTAATCGGCGACGAGTCCGCACGTCGAAATCCCGAGCTTGATGCTCGCGTCGTGGAAGTAGATAGCTCCGTTCGTGCCACGAATGATATTCGTCGCGTTCTGCATTGTCGTGTATGCGTCGATTACCGACTGGGATACGTACGCAACCTGCCCAAGCACGGAGAACGAAGCCAGCAGCGACGAATCCGGAATCAGATACTTCGACGCACCCGAGACCAACCAGATGTTGGGACTGTTCGAGGTCCGGATCAGGCTCGAACCCGCCGTGGGCGAGCCGAACCAATCACTGTAGTAGGCAAAGAAGTTGCGGTTTCCGTAGGAACTGCATCCGTCCCCCGGCCCGTACATGTTCCCGAGGGCTGCCGCGTTTGGCTGGTACGGCGTATAATTATATAGGCCAGCAGTGGCCGCGTTTACAATATAAACAGTGGAAGCCCCGCACGCGGAATCGGGGTTGAAGAGAACGCTGTTGTTGGCGCCGGCGCGATAGTTGAATGATCCGGGGCTGGTGAGGTACACCTTGTACTGCCGGGCCGCGTAATAGATCTGGTAGAAGAAACTCGCGACGTTCGGGTCGCACGCCGCGGTGTCCGGGCATCCGAAACCCGTGGCGTAATCAAAACTGGATTGCCGGGGAGCGACGCTCGTGACGAGCCCCTGTTCCTTTTGGAGCAGCACGATCAGCACCTTTTGGCTGATCCCGCATGCCTGTCCGACGCGGGCGATGATGGACGCGGCGGACTCGGCCGTTCGACCTTCGAAGGCCGCGCAACGGCCGGGTGAAGCGGCAATAGTCGGGGTGTCTTGGCGGAACGTTGTCAGGCAGGCATAACTGCTGGAGCAAGAGGGAACACGCGCCTGGAGGAATTCCTGGACTGCGTCGGCGGTGAGTGCTCCACCGTCATAAAAGACAGCGTCGCTGACAATATTTCCGGCGGAGAACAAGCGTGCGTCGGCGGCTCGGGCCGAATCGGAGCCAGCCGGGACAACGGCCACCACTGCGGCGACCGCAATCAGGCAGCATGAAAGAAGGAATCGGCCGCAGTGACCCCACTTCGGCACAGCGCTTCGCTCGAACGTGCTCATCACGGTGACCGCCCCCACGTCTCGCGCGCATTTTACCAGGTCAATGTTACACCCACAGCACCTCGAATGCGCCCGCGAGTGGAGTGTTCATTCGCCGGACGGGCGACTTCACACCCAGCTCGCACGGCCTCGATCGCGTAGTCTTTTCTTTTCAACTTGCTTCTGTGTTCTCGATACCGCGAATTTCGGTTTCTCCATCCCAGCCGCGATTCACCGGCATTTGACCGTTCTTCGGCGGTTTACGCTCGTTGAGACAAACGCCTACCCGAGAAAGAGAGCCGGCTGTGAGCATCGGAACGGAACCCGTCACGAAGCGGATGAGAACCGACGACCCGGATGTCGTCGCTCGTCGCGAGCGTCTGGAGCGCGAACCACTCGCTGTGGTGGGCGGGAAGAGCGGTTTCTTTACTGGGGCATGGGGTTCTTTAGTCGAGGTATGGGTTCACCGAGAACTTCTGGGTCGGCTCGTCAGGCGTGAGGTGAAAGCCCGCTACAAGGACAGCACACTTGGAATCGTCTGGAGCCTGATCCGCCCGCTCGCCCAGCTTTCCGTGTACTACTTCGCGATCGGAAAGATCCTCGGGGCCGCGCGGGCCACCCCCGACTTCGCAATCTTCGTCTTCATCGGCCTCACCATGTGGGCGCTGTTCGCGGAAATCATCAGCGGAGGAACCACCTCCATTCTGGCCAATTCCGGATTGATCAAAAAGGTCTACCTCCCGAGAGAAATCTTCCCGCTGAGCGCCGTCGGCAGTGCGCTGGTCAACTTCGCATTTCAGCTCGTGGTTTTGGTCCTCGGCGAGATCTTCCTCGCCTCTCGCGCACCAATCTGGAGCCTGGACCTCTTGCTTGCCCCTCTGGCGTTTGTCACCCTGGTCGTCTTCGCGACCGCCATCGGTATCCTCCTTTCCGCACTTAATGTGTATTTCCGCGACATCCAACATTTCGTGGAGATCGCCCTAATCTTCCTTTTCTGGGCCTCCCCAATCGTTTATTCCTTCACTTTTGTTCAGCGAGCACTCAACGGTTCGTTCCTTGAGCAGATCTATCTCGCGAATCCGGTGACAATCGCCATCGTGGCAACTCAAAAGGCGCTCTGGGGTTCGGGATCGACCGCTACTGGGGCGCTTGCCCAGCAATGGCCAGCCGACATCGCAATTCGACTCCTGATTGCTCTCGCGGTGAGCGCAGTGTTGCTTTGGATTGCACAGCGGATCTTCGCGCGACTTCAGGGCAACTTCGCCCAGGAACTATAGGGACAACAATGAGTTCTTCGACCATCATTCAGTTGAACGACGTCTCTAAGCGGTTTGTCCTGCATAAGCACAAGTCGATCAAGGAGCGGATCGTCAACTTCGGGCGGACCCGCCAGTTCGAAGAAGACTTCTGGGCACTGAGGAACATCGACCTGGAGGTTCCGCTCGGATCCACGCTCGGCCTGGTCGGACACAACGGATCGGGCAAGAGCACACTGCTCAAGGTGATCGGCGGGATCATCGATCCGTCCACGGGGACGGTCAAGCGGCGCGGCCGCATGGCCGCGCTTCTCGAGCTCGGCGCGGGCTTTCACCCCGATTTGACCGGTCGGGAGAATGTCTACTTGAATGCCGCCATCCTCGGCCTCAACCAGAAGGAGATCGATCGGTACTTCGATGCGATCGTCGACTTCTCCGGCATCGAAACCTTCATAGACACGCAGGTCAAATTTTACAGCTCAGGTATGTACGTGCGGCTCGCTTTCGCCGTGGCCGTCCACGTCGACCCTGACCTGCTCCTGGTGGATGAAGTGCTGGCCGTCGGGGACGAGCCGTTCCAGAAAAAATGCATGGAGAAGATCGCTGAGTTTCAGAGCGAGGGGCGCACCATCGTGGTGGTCAGCCATTCGGCGAGCCAGGTCGGCGCCCTCTGCGATCGGGTTATCGTGCTCGATGCGGGAAATGTAGTGCATGACGGAGATCCCGCGGAGGGCATTCGGGTTCTCAGGGATGGCTACGAGCACGAGCGGGTTGCCGCGGCGAGCACGTCGCCTCTCCATTTCGAGGAGGAGTCAGTCGTGAGCATCGTCGCGGTCGTGTCGTCGGCGGAGGAGAACGGACACGGAACCGACCTCAAACTCACCTGCGCGATCGACGTGAAGAAACCCACCAAGGACTGGGGCATTGGAATCGGAATCGAGAACACGCTAGGAATGACGATGTACGCCGCAGACACCTTCGGGGAGAAGTTTTACCTCCCCACCGCCGTCGGCCACTACGAAGTCACGATCGATCTTCCCGACCTGCGCCTGGGGACAGGCAAGTACCTCGTCAACATCGGCGCAGGAACGTCCGACGGTCATCCCCTGTCGAGTCGGTCCGGAGCCGCGTCCTTTGACACACCGGGCAAGCTCGCCGGTGAAGGTCTCGTGCGTGCAAACCCAGAGTTTCGCGTTCAGCCGGCCTGAAAGCTTCACTGAAGACATCGTGTGTCCCGCAGTGGAGGGAGGAGAGCCGAACGTCAGGACAGGCTGCGGTAGGCCTCGAGCGATCCTGCCTTGACCGCCTCCTCGTCGTCGAGGTTCACGATCGATGCGCGTCGGTAGTTGGCCCATTTTCTGATGTGGTATAGAGGGTTGATCACCAACCAGTAAAGCTTACGTTTCCGGCTGTACGCGCGATCACGCGCGATCCTCACTGTGTCGCGTGCGGCGGTAAGGACTGTGTACTTGATCACCCCAGCGATGCTCAGCCGCCCGATCGGAGTACCGATTCGGCGAAGGCCGACGGTCTCATCGAATATTCTCAACCCGAATTCGTGCAAGGTGACATCGTTTGAATGTTCCACAGACGCGCGCGGCGCATAGGCCTTCCAGTATCCGGCCTCGATCAGGTCCCGTCCGAACATCTGGTCCTCGGCATATGAGACGTCGCGATACGAAATCGTCTCCAGCAGGAACTCTCGGCGCGTTGCGGAGTTAACGTCGGAGTAGAACGTGATCGCATCCAGCTGGCCGGTAAGCGCCTCGTCACCATAGAAGAGGGTAGTCCCGAAGTCCGGGCCGAATCGAGCAAAAACTGACGAAATCTCGTACTTCATAAGGGGGAAGCACGCGGGACGGGGGTTTTGCTTGCCCATAACGGCCTTCAGCCGATCATCGATCGAAAACGGGGCAAGCAACTCCCGCAGCCACCCGTCGTGATCAGGAATCGCGTCATGGGTCAGATAGGCCACGAAGGTACCTTGTGCAAGCGACGCCGCAAGGTTGCGGGTCTTACCGTGACCGAATTCCGAGTTTTCAATCTCGTGGAGTCGCACCTCAGGGAACTGACCCACGATCTCGAGAGTCGCGTCGGTCGAACCGGAATCAATGACCAGCACCTCGAATTCGCCATCGATCTTTTGTTCGCGAAGAGCTTCGAGGATGCGACGAAGATACAACTCTCCGTTATAGGTCGGGATCACGACGGTGGCAAGGAGCCCTTCAGGCATGTGCGGTGCTCATTCCTCGGAAAGTGCGCTCGATCCCATCAGCAAGCGAAAGGGCCGTAAATTCGCCGAATTGCGAGCGATATCGATCAATGTCCAGCACAACACGGTTGACGAAAGTCGGAGGCACCGCGACTCTCTCGATCTCGAAGTCGACCAATGTCACCGCTCGCAGGGCTGTGATGACATCCTCGACCGCCGACCCGTGACCGCTGCCGATGTTGTAGAGCTCGGACTTGTTGCCGCTGGCTACAATCCGAAGAATCATCTGGACGGCGTCCTCGACGTAGATGTAGTCGCGAACCATCGATCCGTCACCGAACTGGACCACCTTCTCGCCGCGCATGATGTGCCGAAGGGCGATGGGAATGAAACCCTGCAATTTGGTGGAATGCTGGCGGCTTCCGTACGGATTCGAGATTCGAAGAATAGTGGAGTCGAGGCCATGCATCGCCTGGAAATAGCGAAGGTAATGCTCAATCGTGAGTTTGCCAATCGCATACGGTGACACCGGGAGCGCGCGATCGCCTTCGGAGTAGAGATGCTTGCCCTGATTCCCGTAGATCGCCCCACCCGTGGAGGCGAAGTAGAAGTGTTGGACACCAGCGCTGACGCATGACTCCAGGAGCTCAATCGTCTGGGCAATGTTGGTACGAACATCGAGCGTAGGATCCCGCTCTGCCGTTGCCGGGGTAGTGGTCGAAAGAAAATGAAACACCAAGTCCTGGCCCTCGACGGCCGATTCGAGGTCTGTGCGGCTCAGGAATTCGCCTCTTCGCAACTCGACGTTCGGTGCGGTATATATTGGCCCCCTCTCACCACTGAAACGATCAAACGCCCGTACTCGATGACCAGCGGCGGCAAGGGCATCAACCAGGTGGGAGCCGAGAAAGCCGTTAGCTCCGACGACAAGCGCGTTAGCCACGCATCGCCCTCTCGAACGCTGCAACGAAAGAATGTCCCGAGTCTTCCCAATCAGAGCCACCAACAGAACGGGACATGGCGATTGATCGCTCGACGGCGTCCTCGCGAGCCATGGCGTTCTGAAGGGCTCGCGATATTGCGAGTGGCGTCGGCGATACGTAATCGATGAATTCGCTGTCATAGACCATGCGGTTGTTGGGCGCATCGTTGACGACGGGTACCGCACCACTGGACATGAGCTCCATCGGAAGGAGCGACATATTCGACATCGACAGCACTAATCCTGCCGCGCATCTGTTGTAGAGGGCATTCAGCTCGGTGATGGCCAGACCGGAGTGATTGACGAATTTGAACGGCAGGTGCCAGTTAGAAACGTCCCAGCCGGCGAGATTGATCGTGACATCCGGTCGCTGTTTGGCGAAATCCGCCAGCGCCATAACGCCCAGTTCAAAACCTCGGCGAGGGGTCACCGGGCGTGCGTAAAAAAAGATCTCCTTGCGGGGCTCAGTATTGAACAAACTGTAATGCGTCTTGTCGACCGCGAAATCGAACGCATCGGTCTTCATCCCGAACTCATCGTGGAGTTTCGTCGACAGCCATCGCCCCGCGGTCAGCCCGTGGAAACCAAAGCGATATGTGTTCTCCGCAAGGGTCGCTTCCGATCCCTGGGGATAGAAGCTCGGCTCAAAGTCCTGTACGAAATAAAACCGTCGTGCGGTCGAACGATCGAGGAAGGCAGGGTACGCAGTTTCCCAGCCCGTTGCGAAGATCGCCTGGGGTTGACTTCCCACGCCCTTGACTGGGTCATACATGGTCATCGGGGCGTAGATGTTCGGGTAGGCCGCCGTTTCCGCGAGCATCCGCTGCATATCCGCGATGTTCACCACCACTCCGCTGTTGTTATAGAAGTGGATCGAGCACCGGTGCCCCGCCCGTTCGGCGAAGTCGATGAAACGGAATAGGTTTTGGTGGCCGCCGCTGGTGGCACTCGGCGGCGACATGATCCATGCAATGTCTACGGGGCCGGATGCCACGACCGTAGGGCTGTTGAGATGTGCCGGGGGGGCATCCCAGTCAACCAGGGTCGCATCATTGGTTGCGACAGGGAGGTTAATTGCCTGGCCAACGAAGCTCGCCTTCACTCTCCTTCGGAGGCGGGAGAGAAAAGACCGCGGTCCTTCATTTCGAAGCAGGACAAACGCGGTCCCTGTCAGTCTCAGTAGCCTTCGCATGATTCCAATCGTTTACTGTGCGGCCGCTGGAGCCACAGCAATCCTACATTTGATGGCGAGCGCCCGAGGATGTCGGCACCCTGTTGCCTCATCTCAATACCTCCGGGAAGCTTCATTCACCACCTCAGTTGAAAACCTCCGCGGTGTTCACTTGCTGAAGGTCTGGTTCCAGGGCGATTTCACGGTCGCGGGTATCTTTGCCAACGCGAGGGTTTCGAGCTGTCCGGTGAGCGCGAGGATCTGTCGGGACTGGGCAGTCGCGACGTCCTATCGTTTGGTCATTTGTGCTCTGTTGCGCCGCGTGAACACGAGCTTCTGCCGCGGCAGCAGGTAGTTCGTGAACACCCGCTCGAGTTTCCAGATCTCGTTCAGCATGGCGAGCTCCGCCGGGTTCTCGTGGCGGCGGTAACCGACGGGCTCTCGCACATCGTTCCGCTTAGTATGCGACCGGCCGCGCGAGAGCAGCTTTGCCCGATCCGGCGTGGCCCGGCAATCGATCATCGCCACGCTGATGCGCACCAGCAGTGCCGCCTCGACATCGTCAGGTCGAGTTCGTCATTCGCGGCGCAGCAGCGGCACCAGGGCCGCGCAGCACCTCACCAGAGCCCGTGCGTCACCGCCGGGCCGTAAGTCGGTGCCCGCCCGGCACCAGGCTTCACCGCCTTCAGCGTCAACACCTGCCGCCGCGTCATCGCCAGCTCCCTACAAACGGGCGTAACCCACATCCACCACCCACGTCTGGAACCACACCGAAGCGGATGTTCCGACCCGAGGCAACGAATACAGCTGCGCGGAGGTTTCCTATGAGCCAAGGCGGGCTCAGGGCCGAGCGACCTACGCCTATACTGGGGACGAAATGACCGTACCGCAGCCAGCATCGACCGCGGTCGTCACTGTCACCTACAACTCGAGTGAAGCCTTAGCCTCGTTCCTTGAGTCGACGATGCAGGCCTCCGCCTCTCCGCTCTATGTGGTGGTCGCCGACAACAACTCGCGTGATGTTAATGAAACCGCGCGGGTGTGTAGTCGGTATGGGGCCCACCTCCTGAAGTTGAGCGAAAATCGAGGGTACGGCGGCGGAATGAATGCGGCCATCGCAACGCTTCCCTCGCGGTTCGACATGGTGTTGGTCTCGAATCCTGATGTCGTACTCGGGCCTCGGTCGGTCGACGTGCTTCGAGACACCGTCGATCGCAACCCCCGCGTTGCGGCAGCTGGGCCACGAGTCTTGAATTCCGACGGCTCTACCTATCCGTCGGCCCGTGCGCTCCCGTCGCTGCGAATCGGTCTTGGGCACAGTCTCTTTGTCGGGGTCTGGCCCTCGAACCCGTGGACGCGCCGCTACCATCGCGGCCAGGATTGTGAGCCGGAAGAACGAGTCACAGGGTGGCTTTCCGGGTCCTGCCTCTTCGTTCGTCGTAGTGCGTTTGACGAGGTGCATGGGTTCGACGAAACCTTCTTCATGTACTTCGAAGATGTGGATCTCGGCTATCGGTTCGGGAAGGCGGGCTGGGACAACCTCTACGTACCGCGGGCGTCGGTGACTCATGCGGGCGCACATTCCACTAGGAGCGATCCAGCGCCCATGCTTCGCGCACATCATCAGAGCGCTCGACACTATCTCAATCGCCGCTACCCAGCGCCGATCCTGACCCCGCTCAGACTGCTTCTCGGACTCGCTCTCAGAGTTCGCGAGCAGATTCTCGTAGCCAGAGAAAGGCGCGAGCGCCGGCGGTAGCACTCGCCAACGACGTCAGACCGCGTATGGCCAGAACCGGGGATCGTGCATTCGCGATCCCCATCGTCCCCACGCCACGTCCACCTCGTACTTGCGGACTGCGGCAATCCGGGTCTTGGACTCGTAGTGATATAAAGACGCGCGGGGAGTCCAGTAGATCTGGTATCCCGCGGTAGTCACCTTCATACACAGGTCAACGTCGTTGAAGTTACCCGGGAGAAGGGCTGTCATGCCGCCGACCTCAAGATAGACCGCCCTCGGCATGAGTGCGCAGGCTGCCGTTACGCCCAGCACCCGGCGCTCGACCCGGTACCCGTCAAGGGGGCCGACCGAGTTCCTGGGTTCAAACATGCCGATGTGTGTAGCGTCACCACGCCAATAGCCGTGGCCCGCATGCTGGATGGTCTCGTCTTCGTAATACAGCATGCATCCTGCCATCCCCGCACCAGGCAGCTGGGCGAGGGCGAGCATCGCCTCGATCCAGCCTGGGGTTATTAGTTCGACGTCATCATTGAGAACCAGAAGATACTCACCCGACGAATTCACAGCACCCAAATTGATCTTTCCGGAAAAGTTGAACGAATAAGTCCACTCCACCAGCCGAAGGCGGGAACCACATTCGATCGCAAGAGACTCGAGAATCTCGGGTTCCGCGACAGAGTCGTAGACGATGACATATTCGATTGCGCTGTAGGTCGAAAGAGCCTCGATACTTCGTACCGCCTCGAGAAGCAGACTTTTTCGCCCGCTCGTCTCCGAGCTCCACAGACCGCGGGTCGGAATGATGATCGAAACCAGCGGATTGCCCACAACTCCCCGGTGCGTGGCGTGCACGCCGTCGGTGTGGACCTCATCGACCACGCCGCCCCCGGTCTCCGCGAGATATTGCTCCAGTGCCGTTCTTACAAGAGGCAGGTCCTGTGACTGCACGGCGCCGAGCTGCACAGAGGCCTCCCCAGCGAACAGCCGGTCTGTTGTGTGCACGACAGACCGGGCACGTCGGGACGCGCGAAGGGCCAGATCGTATAGGGCCGCACCTCGAAGCTCTGCCCTGAGACCGGCGATTTCCCGTATGAGCGACATCCGGTACACGATCACGCTGCCCAAGTAGAACTGGCAACGCAGTCGTTCCGCATCGAAATCAGGCTTCAGCACGGGCACGATACTTCCATCGGCACCAAGGAACGTCTCGTCGCTGTAAAGCATGTCCAGGTGCTCGCACCGGGCGACCCATTCAGCAACCGTGAGAAGGAAGTCCTCCCTCAGGCTGCCGCCTCCCGAAACAACAGCGACGAACAGTGAGTCCACGCCGAGGAGATCTGCTGCGAATTCCTCGAGATCGCGAGGCAACCCGCCAGAATCGACAGTTCGCAGCACAGAGAGCAGTGGAGCCTCAAGCATCATTCGTTTCTCTTGCGTTTGAGTGCGTTCAGCGGCGCGAGAACCGCCCGGCCGACTCTCCAGGTACGCGTTTCGCGATAGCCCTGCACCTGTTGGCGCAGACCGGCCAGTTCGCGCTCCTGAGCGTCGAATCGTTCGCGGTCAGGGTTCATGAAAACCGAAACCTCTGCCAGCTGGGCCTCGAGTCCGAAAATTCGATCGACCAGCGCCAGCTGCCGAAGCTGTTGCTCTACCGACGGTTGGGTTTGGCTGTCTTCGGTCACACTATCCTCCTTGACGGTACTGATTGCCCGATGAACCGCGCTCCTAGGGGCGCCGATGAATCAGCTCCGAGACCGCCCGAAGCGGTTTAGTCACTCTCCAACTGGCGCTGGCCTTCATCTCCCCGACAGCTTTCGTCGCTTTTTCCAACTCGCCACAGACGTGTTCGAATTGGGCTTCAAGGGCCTGACCATGCTGCTCCATTTCCACGACGCGGAGGCGGAGCTCATGGATGAGTTGGAAATGATCGACTTCGAGCACAAACTGGCGAGATACGGCCCGCCCGAGGTTCTTATACGAGAGTCGGATCGCATCCGCGCTCGAGCGGGCCTCGTCAAGCATGGCCGCAATCGCTGGCGGGATCGACGGACCCACGGCGAGAACGCCAAGGCCGTGACCGTGTGTGAATTGGAAGGACGGATAACGATCCGCTAGCTCCCCCCAAAATCGGTGCACCCCGAAGCCTTCCTGGAATTCGTGGGTGTCGTGGAACAGTACGACCGCATGTGAGGACAGTTTGGGCAGATACGTCGCAAAATCTTCGGTTATGTCGTCGTAGCCGTGACGCCCGTCGATGTGAAGAAGGTCGATTGATCCGTCATCGAAGTTCGCGACGGATTCACTGAAATAACCCTTGACAAGGTGTGCGTGGTCGAGGTAATTCTCGGAGACGATCTCGGAGACGGATTCGAAGACACGCTGGTCGTAAAACCCCGCCTGATCGTCCCCTTGCCAACTGTCCAGTGCGTAAAGATTGGTTGACAGGCGGAGCCGCTTGGCCGCTTCGCAAAAGACAAAGAAGCTGAATCCATTGTGGGTTCCGAGCTCTACAACCGTCTTGGGCCGGACCGCATCCATCACCCAGAAGGCAAATGGTGCATGCTCGTGCCATGCGGAAGCCACATAGTGCGTAGGAAACCAATAGGACGATTCGTTGATCCAACGTGCGTCTGATTTCGGTGACTGTCCTCCCGCGGCGGCGGCGATGGTGGGGCCAGATGTACTAATGAGAGCCTTTCCTAAAACATATTGGCAACTTCCATAGGCACATCATCGTGCGAGTGGGCCAGCTCACCACTAATCATATTTGACTCCTCCGTTAGTCGTGAAAGGCCGCCACAAGTGCGCCGATCACTTTACGAGCTGCTCGAGATACCTCCCGTATCCGCTCTTGTGAAGGGGAGCCGCTAGCGCTGCGAGTTGCGAATTGTCGATCCAACCGGCGCGCCACGCAATCTCCTCGATGCAGCCGATTTTGAAGCCCTGCCGATCTTCGATTACTTTCACATACTCCGAGGCCTGCATCATCGACTCGAAAGTTCCTGTATCGAGCCACGCAGTTCCACGATCGAGTACCTGGACTTTCAGCTTTCCAGCGGAAAGGTACCGTTCGTTCACGGTGCTGATCTCCAACTCGCCTCGTGCACTCGGTGCGATCGACTTTGCGATCCCGATAACGGAGTTGTCGTAGAAATAGAGACCGGGCACTGCGTAGTTGCTCTTAGGAGATGCCGGCTTCTCTTCGATTGAGAGAGCGGCAAATTCCTGATCGAACTCAACCACGCCGTAAGCGCCCGGGTTGCTTACGTGATACGCGAAGATTCGTGCGCCATCGATATCGCCGTTGCCTCGTAGCGAGGCTCCGAGGCCCGCTCCATGAAAGATGTTGTCCCCGAGCACCAGAGCGACGCTCTCTTCGCCGATAAATTTTTCACCGATAATAAAAGCTTGAGCAAGTCCATCAGGTGACGGCTGCACCGCATAGTCGATCGAAATCCCCAAATCCGACCCATCTCCGAACAGCGCTTTGAACTGGCTGTTATATTCCGGGGTGGTTATTATGAGGATTTCACGAATATCAGCCATCATGAGAGTGGACAAAGGGTAATAAATCATCGGCTTGTCGTAGATCGGCATCAGCTGTTTTGAGATGCCCTTGGTGATCGGCCATAGTCGGGTGCCAGAGCCGCCGGCGAGGATGATTCCGCGCATTATTCACTTACCCGTCGTTTTGAGGGAGCGGTAGAAGGCGTTGACCGCGGTCCAATTGGGAAGCAGGCCGGCGGCGGCGGCTTCTTCCAGAGTGGGCGCATTGGTGTCTTTAGGAGAAAGTAGCGGTTCCCCGGCTTCGGGCCCAAAGATGAGGCCGATCGCGGGGTCCCGCGGATCGATTCCGTGCTCGCGGTCGGGATGATAAACGTCACTCACGAGATAGCTAACGACCGCGTTCTCGGTAAGCGCGATGAATGCGTGCCCCAGTCCCTCGGAGAGGTAGACAGAGCGAAAATCGACGTCGTCGAGAAGAACGCTGTCCCATTGACCGAACGACGGCGATCCAACCCTGATGTCGACGACGTAGTCCAGTACCGCGCCGTGAGTGCAGGTGACGTACTTAGCCTGCCCCAGAGGTACGTCAGCGTAATGGATACCCCGAACGACACCTTTTCGGGACACCGACGTGTTTGCTTGGCGAAGGGTAAGCGGATACCCGACCACCTCTTCGAGGCGATCAAATCGATAGGACTCGAAGAACGCCCCGCGGTCGTCTTTCCGCAGGGTGGGAGTTATTTCGTATGCGTCAGGGACTGCTAATTCGCGGATTTGCACGCTCGGAAGCTTAGCCTGCAGGGCCATCAGTAGGATTGCCATGCTCGAAATTGCCAACTGGAGAGGACATCAGAGTGAAAATACTCGTCACCGGCGGCGCCGGTTTCATCGGCTCGAACTTTGTGCGGCGCACACTTCAGGACGCCTATGCAGGGCTCGAAGGCGCCGATGTCATCGTGCTCGACTCGCTCACCTACTCGGGTAACCTCGAGAATCTCGCGCCGATCGCAGACTCTCCCCGCTACGAGTTCGTCCACGGGGACATCCGTGATTCAGGCTTGCTCGACACGCTTCTGCCGACCGTGGACGCCGTCGTGCATTTTGCCGCGGAATCGCACGTCGATCGCTCGGTGCGGGACTCAGGCATTTTTGTGGAGACCAACGTTCTCGGCACCCAGCGGCTGCTCGACGCGGCGCTTCGAGCCGACCTCAGGCGCTTCGTGCACGTGTCGACCGACGAGGTGTACGGATCGATCGCTGAGGGGTCTTGGGACGAGTCGCGACCGCTCGAGCCCAATTCGCCGTATTCCGCGTCGAAAGCTGGCAGCGACCTGCTCGCGCGAAGCTACTTTCGCTCCCTTGGTCACAACCTGTCAATCCCTCGCAGCAAGAACAACTATGGCCCCTACCACTTTCCTGAAAAAGTCATCCCGCTGTTTGTCACGAACCTCATCGACGACCAGCAGGTGCCGCTCTATGGCGAGGGCAATAACATTCGGGACAGGCTTCACGTTGACGACCACTGCCGCGGCATCGCGATGGTGCTGGTCGGGGGCCGGGCGGGCGAGATCTACAACATCGGCGGCGGCACCGAACTGACCAACATTGAGCTCACGCAACTACTGCTGGATGCCACGGGCAAGGACTGGTCATACGTGGACCGGGTCACCGACCGCCTTGGTCACGATCTGCGCTACAGCGTCGATATCGGCAAGATCCAGGCCGAGCTCGGGTACGAACCGCAGGTGCCGTTCGAGCAGGGACTCGCGGATGTCGTGCAGTGGTACCGCGTTAACCGTGATTGGTGGGAGCCGCTGAAGGAACGGGCGG
>JACMOZ010000298.1 GCA_014377785.1 Aeromicrobium sp. | reverse complement strand
GCTTGTGTCTGCTCGGCGAGAGTTTCGGGCATGGTGACCCCGTAGTGGGTGGAGTAGGCGGAGCTGACATGCAGGTGCGGGAAACTCACCCCAGTCCACCGCCAACACCCACGACCCATCAGCATCCCGCCGCAGATCGTAGCGGTGCTGCGGAGCATCCCCACGCGATGCATCCAGGCGCCACAGTTCGATGTCGATCAGGGTCGGGATTGCGGCAGTCTCCCACCACGATCGGCGGGTGAAAATCGCCTGTGGTTGCCCGATGACCGTGTGCTCGAACCGGTCCCAGATGAACGCGGCCGGGTCTCCGTTGTCGGCCAGGATGACGTCAACATTCGCATCGATCTTGCAGGGCATCGCTGTCATCCCAACTGATTTTGTTCGAACGTATGTACGAGAGTCCGAGCTTACGGTGAGGCCCCGACATTTGCCAGTGGCAAATATCGTCTGGCACGGTACGGGCATGCAGTGAACAACGCCGCCGGTGAGATAGTCGTTCTGGGAATGGAATAGACCGCGATACTGATACTTAGGGGCGCCAGGGAAGAGGTTTTGCAGCGCGTCGTGCCTGAGGACGGGACTGCCGCCGGTTTGGTTAACTCCTTGACCTGTGGAGATTCATCTCCGCTGGAAGTATGTCAGCACGCCCAAGCCCTACCCACCCGAGTTCCAGTACGCCGGGCGTGGGCGCAGCTCAGCGATCCTCAATTCTCGAAGGCCGCCCCAATTTGGGCCACGACGCTCACCGCCCCGCGATGTGCTGGATGATCGTGAATTCGTGGAGATACGCCCGTGCTTGTCGTGCCCTGCCGTCAGAAACTACCGCTCCGCCGGCTAGAAAGTATCCGGTCCGGGCCATTCGTGAACGAGCAAAGCCGTTAGTCGCTCGCCACGCTCGTCGATGGAGCTGTCGTTGAACGTGGTGGCGTAGTTGGGGTTCGTGATCAAGTCGGCGTTCAGCTGCAGAGTGCTGAACTGAAGCAGCTGTGCTTTCTTTGCGGCCCACGGATCTTTGCCGAGAGCGGGATTCAGGCTGCCGGTGACTAGTGAGAGGTTGCCAAGTCGGTGGATTCGCTCGCGTCTCATCCGGTGCGCCTGGGCGTTTGACTCTTCATCGCCTGCGTCTGGGAGGGGCCAGTGTTCCTCCCAGCTTTGCGGGATCACGTGTTCGATCGTGAGGCCAGTTGGCACACTGCCTTGTTCTATTTTCGCGCTGGACTTTCGAAGCCGCTCTTCAATGACACGGAGGAGAAACTCGTCTCGCCTGCGGGAGTATGCCTGGTAGAACTTTTGGGTCGACAGTTGAGCGGCGAACGTTTCGTCGCTTGGCCAGATGCGAGTCTTGTCGTCGCTCTCGCTCAGGTAGCCGATGAGCTTGAGAATCGGCTCTTTGACTGGCTGGGAGGCTGTACCGATCGCCTTGAGAATGCCGACGACGAGGTTGTTGTAGTTCTTCCCTGCGTTTGGCACCACGACGAACCGGCGGATCAGATACGACTCGAGAGCTGCGAGTGCCGTGCGAAGATCCACCCGGGAGATGTCACCATTGTCCGCCCACCGCCAGAGCCTGAGCACAAGTGGATACACAACCGCGGTGTCCACGACCGCCAATCGGTCGAAGAAACGTCGCTCAGCGGTGCCCTCAGCGAGTGCGTCGAGCGACTTATACCGGTCTGCATCTGCAATGAACCGGTCGAGGAATGTCTTTACTGCACTCGGCTCATCCATCTCTTTGCGCGCGATGGACTGGAACTCTATGTACAGCGCGGTCGCGGAGATGTCACTTCCCTTCTGATCGATCAGCCAATGCATAAGGAACAGTTCCGCTCGGGGACGGACGTAGCGCCCCTGTCGCACCGAAGCTCTCCACCATGGATCTGAGAAGCGTGGTGACCAAATGTCCCGGTCGAGCGCATCTAGGTCGATTCCTGTTCCGGCGCGCTTCGCTCGTCGGAACACTTCATTCTTCACAAGGTCCATTGCGAGTAGCTTCTCGCCTTGTGCGTTCAACGACTCGAAGATTCCCTGGGCGTTGTCTCCATCCTCTAGGCGGATATCAACGATCATCAGGTGTTCGTAAAGCGTGTCCCTGAGGGCATCGAAATAAGCCTCGTCTTGGCCCTCGGGAATGTCGCCGGCCCACTCATCAAGCTGGCCGACGAAATAGGTGTATGCGTCCATGACATTCGATTTTGTGCCGACGGTGGTGGCGTTGCCTTCCATGACGGCGAGGAATGCACCCTGGTCTTGTCGGGTGGGGCTGAGCTTGAACCGGGCAAGACCGGTCAACTCGAGGTCTTCGTCCTGCTGCCAAAGACGGCGCAGCCTGGAAGCATGTTTGGGCATTCCTCTCGCCTCGCACATACGCGTCACCGCCGCCAGAAACAGCAGAGTGGTGGTTAGCCGCTGCTGGCCGTCGATGACTTCCTGCGTAGTCACCTCGCCTTCCTTGATCGGTTGGTCGATGACTACCGCGCCGAAGAAGTGGGGTGTCATGGGAGCGACCCGGCTCTCGTCCCCTCCCGCCTGCGCGACAAGCCTCGACCTTTCCAAGTACGCGTCTGTTGTCTCTTTGACGTCGGTCCAATATGGGCCTAGGCGGTCCTTTTCTGGGTCGTTCGCGTCGTGCACCCACACATATGGACGTTGGTAGAGGGGCACTACATATCGATCGGTGCCCGGGAGGAGCTTCTTCAGGGGCTTCGCGTCAGCTTTCATAGTGCTCCCAGTTCCATATCAATGCGGAATCCGTCGTGATCCGTATCGTTGCAGCGCTCATGCGCCTCGCCCCATCACGGCCATCCACGCGACGAGCCGCACCTCGCCGAGGGCGACCGAGGGCAGAGGCTTGACTGGCGGCGGTGCCTGGATCCCTGCGGCGTCGAGCTGAGCGAGGACGAGTTCGATCTGCTCGCGCGCGGTGCGGCCTTCGTTCAGTGCGCGGCGCACAGCTTTTGCCACCTTCGTGGACGGGACCGCGCGGAGACGGGCGAGCGTGCCGCGCTGATCGTCGAGGAAGCCTCCCTCAGCGCGGACGAGGTCGAAGGCGTCGCGGAACGCCTTCGGGGACTCTGGCTGGAGATTGTTCGGGTCGGTGAGTTCCTGCCACCGCTCATGAATGCTCTCCTGCGCGACAGCCCAGGCGTCATACGCCCGGTCGTAGACAGTGTCGTTCATCCAGCGCGGGGTGCGCGACCCGCCTGGGTCAGCCGCTATCAGAGCGCGGAGCGTGTCGGCGTTTCGCGGGTCGACCTGCACGGCGGGCACTCCGTCAATGTAGACAGGCTCCCACTCGGCGGTCGCCGGCACGAGGCGGAACCATGGCTGCGGGTGCCCGGCGATCTTCACGCAAAAGACGTATGCGTTGCCATCTTGGCGGGCATTCTCGTAGCCACTTCCGGAGCCGTAGGGCAGGTCCTTCGCCTCGCGCCCGAGTACAGGATCTTGCTCGAAAGCGTTCCAGAGGCGGCGCCGGTACTCCTCGCCAGAGAGCGCCGCAGAGGAGCCGCGCGTCTCGACGAGATCTTCAATTTGTTCGACGATCTCGTCGGCGT
>JACMOZ010000035.1 GCA_014377785.1 Aeromicrobium sp. | reverse complement strand
GGCCCCCGTCGAAGGCAGCCGCCCATACGTCGCCCGGTGCGGTGAGCGACAGATCGAAACTCAGAGCATCGAACCCGGCTCCGGCGACCAGGTCGACCGGGACATCGGGGGCACACGAATGCATGACCGTAAGGGCACCCGAATCGCGACCGGCCTCGACAACCAGCCGCAAGGCCTCGTCGGCTTCGGGTTTGTCGATCGAGCGGTGCCGGCCCCAGCCGCTCGCGGTCGGAATCCGGGCTGCAAGAACCGCGGGGAGCATGGGCTCGTCGATCTGCAGGACCAGCGAAGCGCCAGGAACCCTGCCGCTGACAGATGCGAGATGTTGGCGGATGCCCTCGGCCAGCGATTGCGCCAGATCGCGCCGGCCTCCGTGATCGGCAAGGATCCGGTCCCCGCGCGGGCGCTCGACCGTGGCGGCAAGGGTCCAAGGCCCGGCCACCTGGATCTTGAGCTGGCCCTCGAAGCCCTGGAGTTGCTCTTCGACGGTGTCAAGATCTTGAGCCAAAAGGGAGCGGGCGCGACGCTGATCGGCACCTGATCCGGCACCGGTCAGTCGCCAACCGGCGGGTTGGAGGTCGGCGCCGAGTTCGGCCAAAATCCCGATACCGCGACCGGTCATGGCCGCCTGGACGCCACGGGCCGGGAGTTCGGGGATGGCGACGAGGTCGGGAGTTTCGTCGATGACAACACGGAGGGCCGCGACGTAATCCTCGCCGGGCATGGAGCCGACGCCGGCGCCGAAACTCACAACTCTCCCTCGCGAAGCGGTGTCTTAGCGTCCGCCTTCGTTTTTGGCATGGACGCTAAGCCACCGCTCAGCAATCGGGATGGACGCAGACTCACCGCTGAGCCGGGGATAGGCGGGCTGTTTTGGCAATGGTCGACGAGCCGACGACACGGGTGCCGGCATAAATCACGCAGGCCTGGCCGGGGGCAATGCCAAAAGCGGGGTCGTGCAGCGTCACCGAAACGTCGGAGCCGGCGACAACCACCGTCGCGCGGTGTTCGTCGCCATGGGCGCGCAACTGAACGCTGCATTCGAGCGGTTCGGTGGGCACAGCGCCACACCACAAAGGTTTGATGCCCTCCAGGTGGTCGATGGCCAACTTGTCGTGCGGGCCGACGGTCACGGTCCCGCTGGCGGGCTCGATGTCGAGAACGAAACGCGGCTTGCCGTCAGCTGCAGGGATGCCCAGATGCAGTCCACGGCGCTGACCAATCGTGAACGCGTGGGCGCCGTCGTGATCGCGCAACTCGGTGCCGGCTTCGTCGACGATCTTGCCGGGCTTGGCGCCGATCTTTTCCTGCAACCACCCGGCGTTGTCGCCATCGGATATGAAGCAGATGTCGTAACTGTCGGGCTTCTCGGCGACGGCCAGATCGCGGTTGGCGGCCTCAACGCGTATGACGTCCTTGGTCGTGTCCCCGAGCGGGAACAGCGAATGTGCCAACTGGTCTTGCGTCAGTACACCCAGGACATAGGACTGGTCCTTGGACATGTCGATGGCGCGGTGCATCTCGATGAGGCCGTCGGCGGCGGTGCGCAACTGGGCGTAGTGACCCGTGGCCACGGCGTCGAAACCGAGTGCGAGCGCCCGGTCGAGCACGGCGGCGAACTTGATCTTCTCGTTGCACCGAAGACACGGGTTGGGGGTGCGGCCGGCGGAGTATTCGGCGATGAAGTCCTCGACGACCTCTTCGGCGAACTCAGCGCTCATGTCCCACACATAAAACGGGATGCCAAGAACGTCGGCGGCGCGGCGCGCGTCGTTGGAATCCTCGAGCGAGCAACAACCGCGTGCGCCCGAACGATAGGACTTGGGGTTGCGGCTCAGTGCGAGGTGGACGCCGGTGACGTCGTGACCGGCATCGACAGCCCGGGCCGCGGCTACGGCGGAGTCGACTCCACCGGACATGGCGGCGATCACTTTCATGAGGCATTCCTGACGAGGTTGGCCGCCTGGGCACGCTCATTCACCGCAGGTAAGGCGGTGAGGAGCCTGTCCACGTCGGCATCAGTTGACGTGTGACCGAGGCTGAAACGAAGCGAACCGCGGGCGGCGATCTCGTCGTAGCCCATGGCGAGAAGGACGTGGCTGGGCTGCGGGACGCCGGCGTTGCAGGCCGAGCCGGTGGAGCATTCGATGCCTTTGGCGTCGAGGAGCATCAGCATCGCATCGCCTTCGCAACCGGGGAAGGTCACGTGCGCGATGTTGGGCAGGCGCTGGTTGGGGCCGGGGTCGGGATCGCCATTGATCACGGCGCTGGGGACGGCGGCGCGAATGCCGGCGACAAGTTTTCGCCGCAAACCTTCGACCCGGGCGGACGCCTCGGACTGGCGATCGGTCGTGACCTCGACAGCCTTGGCGAAGGCGGCGATCGCGGCGACGCTGACGGTGCCCGACCGAAGATCGCGTTCCTGGCCGCCGCCGTGCAGCAACGGCGTGGCTTCGAGTTCGCGGCCTATCAGGAGTGCACCGATGCCCATGGGACCGCCCAGTTTGTGAGCGGTGATTGTCATGGCATCGAGTTCGGACCCGGCAAAGTCGAGCGGGAGATAGCCGGCTGCCTGTACCGCGTCACTGTGGACCGGAATTCCGTGCCGTTTGGCGATCTTGACGACTTCAGCGATGGGCTGAATCGTGCCCATTTCGTTATTGGCCCACATCGTGGTGATCGCGGCGATGCTCGCAGGATCGAGCTCAACGCTGGCACGGAGTTCGTCGAGGTCAATGCGCCCGCACGGATCCACCGGAGTCATCGATACCTCAGCGCCTTCGTGCTTGGCGAGCCAAGTGACAGGGTCGAGGAGCGCATGGTGTTCGATCGAGCTGAACACGATGCGATTACGGGTGGGATCGGTGCCCTTGCGCGCCCAGAACAGGCCCTTGATGGCGAGGTTGTTGGCCTCGGTTCCGCCGGAGAGGAAAACAACTTCGCTGGGCCGGGCGCCGAATCGCTCGGCTATGAGTTCGCGTGACTCCTCGACGGTGCGGCGCGCTATCCGGCCCGAAGCGTGGAGCGAGGAAGCATTGCCGGTCCTGGCGAGTTCTTCGGCCATGATCGCGATTGCTTCAGGAACCATTGGCGTGGTCGCCGCATGGTCGAGGTAGACGGTGTCATTGGGGGTATTCATTGCCTACCCAGAGTAGTTGCTCGGTGCAAGCAGTTGAATTCTGGATCATGCAGTCGTCCGCTTGCGGGCCTACGCTGTCAGGATGACTGGCTCAGCACAGGAATTCGGCCGCAAGGCAGATGACAGCGATACGCTCGATGTCGCCGTACGTGTGGGGCTGATTTCCTATGGCGCTGTCCATGTGCTCATCGCCTGGCTTGCCGCGCAACTGGCATTCGGTCGCAGCGAGGGTTCGGCCTCCAAGGACGGCGCCCTCCAGGAGATTGCCCAGCAGCCTTTGGGTTTGGTGGTGCTGTACGCCATGACTGCTGGTTTCGTCGCCCTCGTGGTCTGGCAACTCATCGAAATGGTCGCCGGGCACCGCGACAAGGATGGCGCCAAACGCAAACTCAAACAGTCGTCCTCGGCGTTGAAAGTCGCGATCTACGGGTTTTTTGGCTTCAGTTCGCTGAAGATTGCCATAAGCGGAGGCCGTGGCGGCGGTGACAAAACCGAACCCTTGACCGCGAGGGTGTTGGCACTTCCGGCTGGGCAGGTCCTCGTCGGAATCATCGGATTGGCCGTCGCCAGCTACGCCGCCGTCTTGATCTATCGGGGCTTTAGCGAAGGATTCAGGGAACACCTCAAGTCGCAGGGACAAACCGGCGACCTCGGCCGGGCCTACGTCCTGTTCGGGAAGATTGGTTATGTGAGCAAGGGTCTTGCCTTGCTGGCCGTGGGCGGCCTGTTCCTGTGGGCAGCCTGGACGCAGGACTCCGATAAGGCCGGCGGGCTCGACCAGGCATTGCGAAAGCTTCTCGACCAACCCTTCGGATCGTTGATGCTTGGCGTGATCGCCTTCGGCATCGGCTGCTATGGGCTGTTTTGCTTTGCCCGGGCCCGACACCTGGATCGGTAGCGCAGACTGGCCGCTGGGGTTACCTAATCGTCGGTATGGAGACCACTCTTCGCGGCGATCTCTACCACCATCTCAACGTCTTGCCGATGGAATTCCACGCGCGGTGACAATCGGGCCAGCTGCTCTCAGGCGTCATCAGCGACTTGTCAGGGATGGCGAGTGGTTCGCATATTTCTCTCGGCGGTTTCGTTTCTCGCTCCGCTGATGTTCCTCAACTCGTTGGGCTCCGGCCCTCGCTTCGACTGGTATGGCGGCCAGTCGGCGTCACTCGCCGTCTTCTCGGCCGTGCTCATCATCATCGGATTCAGCAGCGCATCCATTCTCATCTGGGGTCAATACCGTGCAAGCCGTGCGCATGCCGAACGAGATCCGATCCAACGTTGGTTGCTGCGACGAGACCGTTAACACTGTGAGCGTCGCTCGTGTCGCACCGCAGGGCCGAAGGCGTGACGCTTGGCTCGGCAAGCTGACTGATCACAGCCAAACGCCCCTGATCAGCTGACGATGCCCTTAATGCGTGCGACCGCTGTGCGGACCTCATCCGCGGCCGTCCCCAGATCCTCTGCGCTCGTGTCCCTGGCAAAAGTAAAACGGACTGCGGTCTGGGCGACCGGTCCATCGAAGCCCATGGCGGTGAGCACATGCGAAGGCTCATCACTGCCGGCCGCACAGGCCGAACCGCTTGAGCAGACAATGCCGCGGGCTTCGAGTTCGAGAAGTATGGCCTCGCCGCTCGTACCCGGGAAGACGAAGGACGCTGTGCCGGGAAGCCGTTGAGTCCGATGACCGGTCAGCACTGCGTCCGACACCTCGTCGAGGACCCGACCGACGAACCGGTCGCGCAGCGCGATTGTTTCATTCGCGTCTCCCCCCGCCAGACCGAGCGCTGCCGCCATGCCGACGGCCGCGGCGACGTTTTCGGTGCCCGACCTGCGGCCGGATTCCTGGCCGCCGCCATGCAGGAGGGGTTCGAGCGGGACGCGGCGGCCGACATACAGGATACCGATGCCCTTGGGGGCGCCAAGTTTATGGCCAGAGATGCTCATGGCCTGGGCACCGAGCCGACCGACATCCAGGTCGAGCCAACCGGCAGCCTGCACGGCATCGGTATGAAACGGAGCACCCTTGGCCGCCGCCAAGGCACTGAGTTCGGCGATCGGCTGGATCGTGCCGACCTCGTTGTTGGCGTATTGGATGCTCACGAGAGTGGTGTCTTCGCGCAACGCCGCGGTGAGGGCAGCGGGATCGACCAGGCCGTTCTTGTCAACGTCCAGGACCGTCACCTCGAATCCCATCCGGCCGAGGAACCCAACTGATTCGAGCACCGCCGGGTGCTCGATCGCAGTCGTGATCAGGTGCCGGCCGCGTGGCGTGGCGAGGGCGATGCCCTTGATCGCCGCGTTGTCGGACTCGGTGCCACCCGAGGTGAAGATGATTTCACTCGCCCTACAGCCCAGCACCTTTGCGACCTCAGCTCGGGCGGCGTCGAGCGCCCGTTTGGCCGACTCCCCCACTTCGTGGTGACTCGACGGGTTGCCGAAATCGGGGCCGAGATAGGGCCACATGCGCTCCAGCACGTCGCGCCGAAGCGGCGTTGTGGCGGCAGCGTCGAGATAAATCATCGGACCGAAATGTCAAGCCCCAGGTCGAGCGCCCGCACACTGTGGGTGAGCGCACCGACCGAGATGACGCCGACGCCGGTCCTGGCGACGTCGGCGATGGTGTCGAGAGTGATGCCGCCGCTGGCCTCGACCAATGCCCGGTCGCCGATGATCTCGACTCCCCTGCGCAGATCGCCGAGGCTGAAGTTGTCGAGCATGATCGTGTCGACCCCGGCGGCCAGAACGGCGTCGAGTTGTTCGAGCCGATCAACCTCGACCTCGATGTGGGTCGTATGCGGCAAGTCCTTGCGCGCCTGCTTCAGGGCAGCGGTGAGGTCGTCGATGACGGCGAGGTGGTTGTCCTTGGCCATGACCGCGTCGGACAGGGAGAAGCGGTGGTTGTGCCCGCCGCCGGAGCGGACCGCGTGGCGTTCGAGTGCCCGCAACCCCGGCGTGGTCTTGCGGGTGTCGACGACGCGGGCATTGGTGCCCTCGACGGCAGCGACATAGACCGCCGTAAGCGTGGCAATGCCGGTCATCCGCTGGACCAGGTTGAGGGCAACACGTTCGGCACGGAGCACGATCCGGGCGGGGCCACTGACTCTCGCCAACACCGCACCCTTATCGAAATGCTCACCGTCGGCGACCTGCAGCGTGACCTTGACGGTGTCGTCGAGGGTCGTCATCGCGATGGCGAACACCTCGCCACCGCTGAAGACGCCGGGCTCACGCGCAACCAGATCCGCGTTGGCAACGGCCGCCTCCGCGACGAGCGTCTCGGAGGTGATGTCGCCCCATGGCGCATCTTCTTCGAGCGCCATCTGGACGACTTTGTCGATCTGCTCCCGCGTCAGCATGCTCTCCCCCATTTCACTGACGAGTCGTTCACTCGCGCTGACGAGTCACCTACTGTGTGCATTGATCTTTCTGAGTGACTCCTCAGCGCGAGTACGTGACTCGTCGGCTTCATTTTTGGACCGCCGAGGAGTGGTGGGCTTGCGCCGGCAGGGTTGCGGGGAAATCACTGCGGTAGTGGCCGCCACGCGACTCCTCCCTGGCCAACGCCATCTCGACCACGGCTCGCGACACGATCAACAGGTTGGCGTCCTCGGCCGATTTGGCATCGGTCACCCGAGGGGTGGAAAAGGCAGCCAAACGGCGCGAAGCGGCCAGCATCCGGTCACCCGTACGAGTCAGTCCGGCAAACTCCCACATCAGCCTCTGAAGGTCGTCGCGGGTGAAGTTGTCAGCATCGGCGTGATCGGCGAGGTCGAGGGCAAAGGGCTGTGCCCAGTCGGCGCCACAGTCCTCGGCGTCCCGATGCTCTGGAGGCGGAGGATCGGCGAGGGCGGCGATGCAGCGGGTGCCGTAGACGGCGCCTTCCAACAGCGAGTTGGAGGCGAGCCGGTTGGCGCCGTGAAGACCGTTACAGGCGACTTCGCCCACGGCATACAGGCCTGGGATTGAGGTGCGCCCCCACTCGTCGGCCCGGATCCCGCCCATCCAATAGTGCGCAGCCGGCGTCACGGGGATCGGCTCGTTGCCCCAGTCGAAACCTTGCGCCCGGCAAGCGGCATCGATGTTGGGGAAGCGCTTGGCAAGAAAATCAGCACCGAGGTGAGTGCAGTCCAAGCGCACCGGAACACCCGACTGTTTTGCCATCTGGACGGCGATCGCGCGGGCAACGACGTCGCGGGGAGCGAGTTCGGCGTCGGGGTGGATGTCGAGCATGAACCGTTTGCCCTCGCGGTCGATGAGGACGGCGCCTTCGCCGCGGACGGCCTCGGAGATGAGGAAGTTGTCCGGCGCATCGAGCGACGTCGGGTGGAATTGATAGAACTCGAGGTCAGAGACGACTGCCCCCGCACGCAGCGCCATGGCCACGCCGTCGCCGGTCGCGACTTCGGGATTCGTTGTGTAGGGAAACAGTTGGCCGGCGCCGCCGGTGGCCAGGATGACCACATCGGCGCGGACGACTTCACCGTTGAGAAGCGTGACGCCCACCGCACGGTGCCCGCCATCGGGCAGGTCCTCGATGACGAGATCGACCGCGGCTGTCGATTCGCGGACGCTCACCTTGCTGGCACGCACCTGATCGATGAGGGCATACGCGATGCCCGCACCGGTCGCATCGCCACCGGCGTGAAGGATGCGGGCATGCGAGTGCGCGGCTTCGAGCCCGTGGGCGAGATGACCGTCGACCTGGTCGAACTTCACCCCGCGGTCGATGAGTTCGTCGAACGCCGCGGGGCCCTCCTCGCACAACAACTGGACCGCGTCTTGATCACTGAGTCCGGCGCCGGCGAGCAAGGTGTCGGCCACATGGGATTCGACACTGTCACCCTCGGTCGTCACCACGGCGATACCGCCCTGGGCATAACGCGTATTGCTCTGCGACAAGTCGGACTTGGTCAGCAGCGTGACGTCATAGTGTTCGGCTGCTTCGAGGGCGGCGGTCATGCCCGCGACGCCGCTGCCAACCACGAGGATGCTCTTCATGAACATTCCTTTCTTCACTTTGGCAGCACTTACTTAGGCAACGCCGCGAGCATGCGCTCGAGCGCGACTTTGGCGTCTTTGGCGATATGCGGCTCGACGACGATCTCGTTGCGAACCTCACCCTCGACGAGGCCCTCGAGCGTCCAGGCGAGATAACCCGGATGAATGCGATACATCGTCGAGCAGGGGCAGACGACCGGATCGAGGCAAAAAATCGTCTTGTCCGGGTGTTCGGCCTGAAGACGGTTGACCATGTTGATCTCGGTGCCGATCGCCAGGACCGAGCCCGGATCGGCCGCCTCGATGGCCTTGCGGATGAAGTCGGTCGAACCCGCCGCGTCGGCCGCATCCACAACCGGCATCGGGCATTCGGGATGCACGATGACCTGAACGCCGGGATAGTCGGCCCGGGCTTTGTCGATCTGCGCAACGGTGAAACGCTTGTGGACCGAACAGAATCCGTGCCACAACAAAACCTTGGCATCGCGGAGTTCGGCTTCGGTGTTGCCGCCGAGGGGTTTGCGCGGATTCCACATCGGCATCTGTTCGAGCGGAATGCCCATCGCCTTGGCGGTGTTGCGCCCGAGGTGCTGATCGGGAAAGAACAAGACCCGCTGGCCGCGTTCGAAGGCCCATTCCAGGACGGTCGACGCGTTGGACGACGTACAGACGATCCCGCCGTGCTTTCCGCAAAATGCCTTGAGCGCTGCCGAAGAATTCATGTAAGTGACCGGGATGACCGGCTGCTTGCCTTCGGCGTCAGTGTCGGAGCCGTAGATTTCGGTGATCTCTTCCCAGCAGTCATCTACTGAGTCTTCGTCGGCCATGTCTGCCATGGAGCAGCCGGCTGCGAGGTTGGGCAGGATGACCCGCTGCCCTGGCCGGGCCAGGATATTGGCGGTTTCGGCCATGAAATGGACACCGCAGAACATGATCGTCTCAGCATCGGGTTTGGTCAGCGCCGCATTGGCCAACTGGAAGGAGTCACCAACGAAGTCGGCGTACTGTATGACCTCGTCGCGTTGGTAGAAGTGGCCGAGGATGACGAGTTTGTCGCCGAGCTTTGCCTTGGCGGCGAGGATGCGTTCGTGCAGATCTTCCTGGCTCGCGCGTTGGTATGCAGCCGGCAACTGCCCTCGCCGCACTATCGGTTCGGGGATGACGTCGTCCTCGGAGGCACCGGGACCGTAGCCGGGCATGGCATCGAACTCCCAGGGCCCCTTGGCCAGTTCGGCATCACAACTGGATGCGGGTGCGGCAACTACGCGTTCATTGACCGAGATCGTCATCGGTGCTCCTGACGGGGTTAGCGGTGTGGGTGAGCGGGCCAACGTCGGCGAATTGAACGGCCGCGTTGTAGCGATAGAGGCGAGGCGGCCGGTGGCTTGTGCCGATGACGCAAGTGCCGGTCGCCTCGATCGCCTTCGACGTGAGGATCTGGCGGCGGAAGTTTGCCGGGTCGATCGGCTTGCGCAGGACGGCCTCGTGGACTTCGCGCAAATCGGCGAGGGTGAACATCTGGCCGAGGAAGGCATTCGCGATGCGGCTGTATTCCATCTTGTTGCGGAGTCGCCACAACGCATACTCGACGATCGTGTTGTGGTCGAAGGCAAGCGGCGGCACTTTGTCGGCAGGAAACCACTGGATGTTCTTGCCGTCGATCGCCCGGGCGGCTTCATCGGAGGGGACGAGCGCCCAGTAGACGATCGACACAACCCGGTCCGGCGAACGGTCGACGGCACCGAACGCATACAACTGCTCGAGGTATTTGGGGGTGAGCCCGGTGGTGCGCTCGAGCGTGTGGTTGGCCGAGGCAGCGAGGTCTTCGCCGGCGATGAGCGGTCCGCCGGGGAGCGCCCACTGGCCTCCATAGGGTTCGCGGATGCGTTTGACGAGCGGAATCCACAGCGTCATGAGGCCGGACTCGGGGTCGGGACGCAACGCAAAGATCACCGTGGACACGGCGAGAGACACTTCGGTCTCGATTTGCGTGGTCATTTCCCATCCGTCCAGTAAAGGTAAGAATGACTCTAACCCCTACTTAAGGTCAGCACAACCCTAAGTCGCAAATCCTCGCCCTTGGGCGGTGACTTACGCACCACGACTGGCGTTGGGCGGTGACTTACCCACCACGGCACCGCATCACGCGGTGCGTAAGCCACCGCCGATGGGGGTCAGCGGAAGTCGCGTGACCGATGCCGACCCGGAACTACGCTTCGCGCGTCCGGGTAGGCCTCCTCGATCCGTATGAGCTTGTCGGCGATGAGGTTGGTGACGCCTTCGTTGCGCTCGAGGATGCCGCGAATGATCATGCCGGCGGCATTGCGCCCGACCCGGCGATAGCGCTGCCACAACGCCGCCGAACAGACGACGTTGAGCATGCCGGTCTCGTCCTCGAGGTTGAGGAACGTGATTCCCCCGGCGGTGTGGGGGCGTTGCCGGTGGGTGATGAGGCCGGCGACCTTGATGCGCCGACCGGGCTCGGCCGCCCCGAGGCTGCCGATTGCAAGGACGCCGTTGGTGTCCAGGAGTGCGCGCAAATGACCGATCGGGTGGTCGTCGGGAGAGATCCTGGTTGCCCACAGGTCGGCGAGGGTGAGTTCGACCGGAGACATGCCCGGGAGCATCGGCGGAGCCAATGTGACCGAGGTGCCCTCGAGTTGATCGGCCGATTCGACATAACCGGCATTCCACAGCGCCTGCCGCCGCGAGATGCCGAAACCGTCGAACGCCCCGGCGGTCGCTAGGGACTCCATCTGTCGCACCGAGAGTCCGGACCGCCTCGACACATCGGCCACGTCGGTGAACGGCTGCTCGGCCCGCGCCGCCACGATCCGTTCGGCAACATCGGTGCCGAGGCCCTGGACTTCGGTGAACCCGAGTCGCACCGCGAAGCCACCGTCGCGGCGGTGTTCGGCCGTGCGGTTCGGAGCCTCCCGGTCGAATTTGGGGACTTCGGGTTGTTCGGTATGAAGGCATTCAGCCATGCCGGTCACTCCCCCGTCGCCCCCATTTCGACCATGCAGAGGCTCCAGATCTGCCTGGACGCCCGAGTGGAGGACATCGGGCCGCAGGATTTTCACACCGTGGTGCCGGGCATCAGCGGTCAACGACTGAGGCGAATAAAAACCCATCGGTTGCGAACGCAACAACGCCGCCAGGAACGCCCCCGGATAGTGCAGTTTGAGCCAAGAACTCGCATAGACGAGCAAAGCGAAGCTGATGGCGTGGCTCTCGGCGAAGCCGAAGTTGGCGAAGGCCTCGATCTTGTCGTAAATCGCATCGGCGAGTTCGCCTTCGATACCGTTTTCCTTCATGCCGTCATACATCTTCTGACGGAGTTTGCCGATCTTTTCGATGCCACGTTTGGACCCCATCGCGCGCCGCAACAAGTCGGCGTCATCACCCGTGCAGCCACCGACCGCCATCGCGATCTGCATGAGTTGTTCCTGGAACAGCGGCACTCCCTTGGTGCGCTCGAGAACCGGCTCGAGTTTGGGATGCATGTAGGTGATTTTTTCTTTGCCCATCGCCCGCCGGATGTAGGGATGCACGGCGCCGCCCTGGATCGGGCCGGGCCGGATCAGCGCGATCTCGATCACGAGGTCATAAAACCGGCGCGGCTGCAACCGTGGCAGAGTACCGATCTGGGCGCGGCTTTCGACCTGGAAAACGCCGATCGAATCGGCCCGGCACAACATGTCGTAGACGCCAGCTTCCTCCTTGGGCATGTTTTGCAACGACCACTGTTCACCGCAATGTTCGGCTACGAGGTTGAACGTATGTTGGATCGCGCCGAGCATGCCCAGGCCCAGCAGGTCGAACTTGACCAGCCCCATCCAGGCGCAGTCGTCCTTGTCCCATTGCAGCACCGTGCGGTTGTCCATACGGCCGTGCTCGATCGGGCACACCTCGCCGACCGGACGCTCGGTGAGGACCATGCCACCGGAGTGGATGCCGAGGTGGCGGGGCGCCTTGAGCAATTGCTGGGCGAGTTCGACGACGGGAGCGGGCACTTCGTGGTCACCGCCGGAATCGATCGATCCCCACGACTCGATCTGTTTGGACCACGCATCCTGCTGGCCGACGCTGTAGCCGAGCGCCTTGGCCATGTCGCGGATCGCCGACTTGGGCCGATAGGTGATGACGTTGGCGACCTGGGCGGCGTTACGGCGGCCATAACGCCGGTAGACCTCCTGGATGACTTCTTCGCGCCGCCTTGAGTCGAAATCGACATCGATGTCGGGCTCCTCTTCGCGGGTCGCGGAGAGGAAGCGCGCGAACGGCAAGTCGTATTTGATCGAGTCGACAGCCGTGATGCCAAGGCCATAGCAAACTGCCGAATTGGCCGCCGATCCGCGGCCTTGGCACAAAATCCCCCGGCTTTTGGCGAAGTGCACGATGTCGCGGACTATGAGGAAATAGCCCGGGAAGTCTTTGTCCTCGATCACCGCGAGTTCGGCCCGGAGGCGCTCTTCGGCCCTCGGACGAATGTCGGCATAGACCTCATCAGCGCCAATTCTGACGAGTTCGCGCAGCCACGTCATGGGCGTATGACCCTCGGGGACGTCTTGTTTGGGAAGTTTGGGCGAAGCGGCCTTGAGGTTGAAGGCCAGGTCGTCAGATAACGGAACTGTCCTCTCCACAGCGCCTGGATAACGGTGGAAAATTCTTTTCATTTCGGCACCCGAACGCACATAGGCCGAACCAGCGGCCGGCAACCAGCCGTTCATGTCGGCGAGGCTGCGCCGGGCCCGCACGGCCGCGACCGCATGGGCGAGTCGCCGCTGTGTCGGACTCGCGAAGTGCACATTGTTGCTGGCGACGACGGGCAGACCGTGATCGGCTGCGAGAGCGGCCAGGGCGTCGTTGACCGCGCTGTCCTCGGGGCCGCCGTGGTCGAAGAGTTCGACGGCGACCTGGTCATGCCCGAACAGCGCCGTGAGCCGGTCGAGTTCGGCCGCCGCCGCAGCGCGTCCCCCAGTCGCCAACGCATGGCGAACGAGCCCCTTGCGGCAACCGGTCAGGACGAACCAGTCACCCTTGCCCTGAGCGGCCAGCTCCTCGAGGTCATAGAGGGGTCGCCCCTTTTCCTCGCCGTTCAGTTGCGCCTCAGTGATGGCCGACGCCAACTTGAAATAACCCTCAACGCCCGCAGCGAGGATCAACACGTGGTTGCCCGCGGGATCGGGTATGCCGTTTTGCGGCGCGGTCAGCCCGAGCGACAACTCCGCGCCGTAGACGGTTTTGAGTTCGGGGTATTCCTGCGCGGCCTCGGCGAAGCGCACCGCTCCATAAAAGCCGTCGTGGTCGGTGATGGCGAGGGCATGAAGGCCCTGTCGGACGGCCTCCTCGACGAGTGCACCGGGCTCGCTCGCACCGTCGAGGAAACTGAAGTTGCTGTGACAGTGCAATTCGGCATACGGCACCGAATCGTCGGGGCGGTGCGGCCTCTCCTCGGGGTCATAGGCCTCGCGTTTGCGCGACCAACCGGGCGAATCACCGCCGTCGCCCTGGGGCCGCTGCGGAGGCCGACCCGACAACCGTCTTTCGAGTTCGGCCCACGTGACATCCGGGTTATGCCACCCCACGAGTCCCCCCTCTCGGGTTGGGGAGGCTAGTCATAGCAAGCTTCCGTCCACCAACGGCCGTTCTCGACGATCATGAGCCAGGCACTGCCGTCAACACCGACAACCTGGAACCGGGCAATCCGCCGGCCGGCCGCCTCGTCCCACCACAATTCGTCGATCGGCCAGGGTCCGGCCCACGAGGCAACCGGTTGCAGCGCCTCCCCCAGCGCAGCGCGGAAACGCATAGGTTCGGATGTGACCATGCCACGGCCGCTGACCCCGACCGGATAACCCTCCGCACCGACGACGAGCGCCTCCCGCGGAGTGGCAAACACCGTTGCCGGAGCCGGCGGCGGCAGGCTGCCCGGCCACGGCAATCCCGAAGGGCGTGCCACGATCGCGCGCTCGCCCCACGGCACCATGAGTTGCCGGTCGGCCGGGCCGCGGCCGCCTTGCACCGCCACCGAGACGACAGCTTCGTGGCCGACCATGCTCTGCACCCGGGCCAGTCCCCGGTCGACGCGTTCGTCGTGACCACCGCCGAACAAACTGTCGGCGTGGTCGCCGAGGGGTTCGACCACTTCGGGGATGAGGCGTATGCAATCGACCGGTGCCCCGACTGCGCCCTCGGCCGACAATTGCCACCGCACTCGGCCGATCAGGTCGGTCGGACCGAACCAGCGTGGGTGCAACCAGTTGCGGGTGGAGGCCAGTGCGCCTTCGCTTTCGACCTCGATGCGCACCGTTGTGCAGACGAGTCCCTGATCGGCAAGGTCCAGCACAAATTGTTCGGCGGTCGTCCGCATGCTGAACGCGATTGGCTCGATGAGTTCGAGCGGCGGCTCGAACATCAGGGAGCGCTCGAAGTCCGGCGGCGGCTTGCGGCCAGACACGGGTTGGGGGTCCTGACCGCGGGCAAAGCGGTGCAAGAGCGCCCCGTGCGCGCCGAAACGGGTATGGACGTCGCGGCCCTCGAGCGCCGCGAAGTCACCCACCGTGCGCAGACCCATGCGGCGCAACAATCCAACGAGTTCGGGGTCGCCGAGCACGTCGACGGGGAGTTCGCGCAGGAAGTCGGCTGATCCACCCGGCGCCACGATCAGGCTGTCCTGGGCGAGGGCGCGTCGCGCGGCCTGCTCGGCGGCGAAGAGTCCATCGGCGATGCCGATCCGGCAATCCCAGACGCCCACGCCGACAAGCCGTTCTGCGATCACGGCCGCGGCCTCGGCCTCACCGCCGTAATAGCGGCTCGGCACGCGCAGTGCGCACAGCCCCGGCCGCAACGGCGCAACGCCCGGACTCAGCGCCTCGATCACGTCGAGGACGATCTCGAAGGCACGCACATCCGCATCCGGGTTGTGGTCGAAGATCTCCAGATCGGGGCACCGTGACTGCGCATCACGCCGGCGCATCCCCCGGCGCACCCCTTCGGCCCGGGCGGACAGCGAACAGGCCAGCACCTGACCCTTGTCAAACACCGCGGCCGGCGCACCGGTGGCTACAACTCTTGCAGTCGCCGTGCTCGCCTCAACTGCCCCCAGCGCGGCGATGACGGGCCAATCGGGACACCATACGGTCATCGTCCTCGACTCGCTTCGCTCGCCGCTCGGCTTCGCCTCGGCCATCAGCTCACCCGCCGGAGCGAGGCGTCAGCCGAGCCGACGCCGGGCTCAACGTCGACGCGGCGTATCGCGCGATCTGCGTCGGGCAGCCACAGCCGTCGTCGCTCGGCCGGAGTCGTCCCCTTGCGCACCGACACCGTCGCCTGGCGGGCGCGCAAATGCCCGTGACCCCGGCCGAGGCCGACCCACGAGATGTCGTTCATCGTCAATCGCGCCTCACAACGCGGCCAGCCACCCCACGCGATGAGCATCGCCCCGCGTTGGCGCAACCGCGCACTGATCCGGCTGGCCGCGCCTTCGCTCACCCTGCCCGGCGGTTTGACCACCACGACGGTGAGTACGTCGATCAGCGCCGACGTGACATCAAGCCACTGATCGGCCGGATCGGGGACCAGGATCGTGCGGCTCAACTCGACTCCCGCGGCGGCGGGCGCCTCGATACCGAACTCGGCCGAACCCACGACTCCGCACCACGCACCGTCGCCCGAGGGGCCAGCCATCAGCGCCATCGCGAGGCTCGCACTGTCGACGCCATAACTCGCGCCGGTCTGCAGCGCGAGGAGTCCCGAAAACGCCGGGTGCGTCGCCAGTGGTTGGGAAGCAGGTCGTCCCTGCATCTGGTTGACGCGTTCCTGCAGCTCCCGAAGGGTAGGAGCAGAGGAGGGAAGAACCGAAACCGTCACTCATCCATGATCGAACACTTGTTCGAACAAGTCAATCCACCCCCATCCCCAAGATTTGGCGGCGAAAGCACCCGAAACCAAGACAATCCCTTGAAATCAGGTGCCAAATCGGCCAAATCTTGGGGATGAGGGGTCAGACGGCGAGGTCGATTGTCCCGCCGGGAATCGCGTCGAGGAGCCTCTTCGTGTAATCTTCGCGCGGCGAATCGAACACTTGATCCACACTCGCCGCCTCCACGACCTTGCCATCATGCATGACCAACACGTTGTCCGCGATCTGTCGGACCACCGCCAGGTCGTGCGAGATGAACAGGTAGCTCAGGCCGAGATCGGCCTGCAGGTCGTTGAGCAGCTTCAAGATCTGGGCCTGCACCAGCACGTCCAAGGCCGACACCGCCTCATCGCAGATAACGACCTCCGGGTCCAGGGCGAGAGCGCGCGCGATGGCGACCCGCTGTCGTTGACCGCCCGACAATTCGTTGGGGTAACGCCGCATGATCGACGCCGGCAGGGAGACCTTCCCGAGCAGGTCCCTGATCTTGACCTCACGCTCCTTGTCGGTGCCGATACCGTGCGTACGTAGCGGCTCTTCGATAGAGCGGTAGATCGAGTACATCGGGTCAAGGGAGGCGTACGGGTTCTGGAACACCGGCTGCATCTGCCGGCGCATCGCCAGTTGCTGCTTCTTCTTGCTCAGCGTCGTGATGTCGACACCGTCGAATTCCACCGAACCAGAGGTCGGGTCGAGCAGGCCCAGCACCATACGGGCGACGGTCGACTTGCCCGAGCCGGACTCGCCCACGATCGCCGTCGTCGTGCCCCGGCGCAACGCGAAGGAGACGTCATCGACCGCCTTGAACGTCACCGCAGTGCCTGGCCGCCCACCGCGGAGCGTGAACTCCTTGGTGAGGTTCTTGGTCTCGACGATAGTGGCAGTGCCGGCACCGAACTCGTCATCACGAGTCGCGACCTCGGTGGCAATCTCGGCTGCGGTCTGAACCGCCTGAACGCGGACCTCGGCACGGGCCCGCTGCGACGACAGCCGCCGCGAGGCCAGAGACGGAGCCGAAGCAACAAGTCGTTGAGCGTAGGGGTGCTGAGGGTCCCGTAGGATCTCCAACGCCGGCCCGGACTCGACGATCTGGCCTTTATACATGACGATCAGGTGGTCGGCGCGCTCGGCGGCAAGGCCCAGGTCGTGCGTGATGAGCAAGACCGCTGCCCCGAGCTCGGCGGTGAGCGAGTCGAGGTGGTCGAGGATCTGCTTCTGCACCGTCACGTCGAGGGCCGAAGTCGGCTCGTCGGCGATCAACAGTTTGGGTCGAGCCGCGAGACCGATGGCGATGAGCGCACGCTGGCGCATGCCACCGGAGAACTCGTGCGGGAACTGGCGGGCGCGCCGCTTGGCGTCTGGCAGCCCGGCCTCCTCGAGCAGCTCGACCACGCGCGCATCCGCGTCCTTGCCCTTCGCTATCCCGTTGGCCTCGAGTGCCTCTTTGACCTGCGAGCCGATCCGCCACAACGGGTTGAGGTTGGTCATCGGGTCCTGCGGGACCAGACCGATAAACGAGCCGCGCATCGCGATGATCTCGCCCTTCTTGGCCTTCACGACGTCTTTGCCCTCGAACAGGACCTCTCCGGCGGTGACGACACCCGAACCTGGCAGCAGGTCGATGATCGCGTGCGCGATGGTCGACTTGCCAGAGCCGGACTCGCCAACGATCGCGACGGTCTGCCCCGGGTAGACGGTAAAGCTTACGCCGCGGACGGCCGGCACGAGCCTCTTGTCACTGCGGAACGCGACGTGCAGGTCCTTGATCTCGAGCAGTGGGGCGGTGGTCGAAGGCATGCTGGTCATCGGTTCCTCGTTTTCGGGTCGAGAGCGTCGCGCACCGTGTCACCGAGCAGAATGAAGCCGAACACGGTGAATGCCAGCGCCCCGGCCGGCCAATACAGGACACCCATACGGACGCCGGAGCGAACCTGCACCTGTGCCGCGGCAATGTCGTTGCCCCAGGAGACGATTCCGAACGGCAGCCCGATGCCGAGGAAGGACAACGTCGCCTCGGCAACAATGAAGATACCGAGCGAAACCGTCGCTATCACGATGACCGGCGCGAGCGAGTTCGGCACCACGTGGCGGCGCAGGTTGACCCGCTTGGTCACGCCGATGGCCTTGGCGGCGTCGATGAACTCGAGGCTCTTGATCTCCAGGACTGCGCCGCGGGCGATGCGTGTGACTTGCGGCCAGCCGAACGCCGCGAGGGCAACGACCACTGCGAAGATGGCGCCCACGAAACCCCGATCGGGCCAGATGTTGTTGACCACCGACAAGGCCACCAGAGCGCCGAGAAGCAACGGGATGGCGAAGAAGATGTCTGCGGCGCGAGAGAACACCGAGTCGGTGAGACCGCCGTAGAATCCGGCCACAGCCCCGGTAGACAAACCAATGACCGTCACCAGGCTCGTGGCCAGGAAGCCCACGAGCACTGAGGCGCGCGCGCCGTAGACGGTGCGGGCAAAAACGTCATAGCCTTGCTTGTTGAAGCCGCCGATGTGGCCGTCGCTGGGGCCGTCGAGGCTGCGCGACAGATCGGCGCGGTTCGGATCGATGTTGGTAAACATTCCCGGTGCGATCACAATGGCAGCGACGACCACCAAGATGGCAACGGACACCCAGAACAGCCAGTTGCGGCGCAACTGCTTCCACGCTTCCTTCCACTGGCTCTCCGGCGGCTGGGACTCATCGACAGTTCCAGTCTCCTGCAGCGGCGTCTCGTCGAGCGGTGCGACGAAGCGCTCCTGCCCCGGGCGTGGGTTCTCAGACATAACGAATCCTCGGATCGAGCAGTGCGTAAAGAAGGTCGACCAACAGGCTCATGACCACGTAGATGAGCACCATGATCGTCACGACAGACACGACGGTGGACCCTTCGCCGCGTTTGATGGCCTGGAAGGCGAGATTGCCGACGCCGGGGACATTGAAGATTCCCTCGGTCACGATGGCTCCTGCCATCAGGGCACCGAGGTCGGCGCCGAGATAGGTGGTGACCGGGATCAATGAATTGCGCAACACGTGGCGTCGATTGACAGCCCTATTGGAAAGGCCCTTGGCCCGGGCCGTGCGCACATGGTCGGCGGTCAGGTTTTCGATCACCGATGTCCGGGTCAGGCGCAAGATGTAGGCGAACGACACCAGGCCGAGCACGATGGCCGGCAGGAGGAGGTTCTGTATGGAGGCGTCCCCGCCAACGGTGATGGCCGCCCATCGGAGTTTCACTCCGAAGATGAGCTGCATCAGGAAACCGAACACGAAGATCGGCACCGCGATGACGAGCAGCGAGACGACCAGCATGGTGGAGTCGAAGATCTTGCCCCGGCGAAGCCCCGCGTAGAGACCCGCCGAGATGCCAAGCACGGACTCGATGAGCAGGGCCATCAGCGCGAGTTTCAAGGTGACCGGGAACGCTTTGCCTACCAACTCTGACACCGGCTGCCCGGAATATGCCAAACCGAAGTCACCGGTGAGCGCGTTCCCCAGGTATTGGAGCCACTGCCACAGGAACGGGTCGTTGAGGTTGTACTGATCGGCAATCTGGGTCCTGACCGCCTCCGACACCGGCTTCTCACCGAACAGCGCGACGATCGGATCGCCTGGCTGCAGGAACACCAATCCATAGATGAGCAGGGTCGCACCGAGCACCACAGGGATGGCCTGCAATGCACGTCGCCCGACATACCACAGCACGAAAAGTACCTCCTCGTTGGAGCGCCGCTCCAGAGTAGAGTGGGGCGGCACCCGAGGGTACCGCCCCACTCAATGGTTGGCAGTTACTCTAATTTATTTGGTGACGTCCTGAAGCTCCGGCTTGTTCTGCCAGTTGAACTTCAAGTTGTCCACGCCCTTCGCAGCAGCAGCCGCGATGTTCTGGTTCCACAGCGGGATGGCCGGCAGATCCACGAAGAGGATTGCCTGCGCGTCAGCGAGAAGCTTGTAGCGCTGCTCGTCGTCCTGGGCGCCCGAGGCCTGCGCGAGCAGTGCGTCGAACTCCTTGTTGCTGTAGTCGCCGTCGTTCGAGCCTGCCCCTGTGCCGAAGATCGGTCCGAGGTAGTTGTAGATCGACGGGTAGTCCGGCTGCCAACCCGAACGGAATGCCGTGCCGATTGACCGATCGGTGACCTTGGTGCGCAGTTCGGCGAAGGTGGGGAACGCCTTGGGTTCGGCATCAATGCCCAGGGTGTTTTTGAGCTGGTTGGACAATGCCTCGACCCATTCCTTGTTACCGGGGCCGTCGCCGTTGTAGGCGATCTGGAACTTGCCCTTGAAAGGTGCGATGGCGTCAGCTTGGGTCCACAGATCCTTGGCGCCTGCGGCGTCGAACGTTAGGACGTCAGCGCCCTTGATGTCCTTGGTGAATCCCGGCATCAGCGGCGAGCTGAAATCGGTCGAGGGTGCACGGGCGCCGTCGAAGATCTTCTCGGTGATCTCTTTACGGTTGATCGCCTTGGAGATGGCCTGTCGACGCAACTTGCCCTCTGCGTTTTCACCGAAACCGTCAAGCGAGGCCGGAATGGTGATCGTTGAGTTCGGCGAACCTGGCTCGGTGAACGCCTGGATGGAGCTGTCGTCCTTATAGGTCGTCAGCGCACTCGGCGGCACTGCGTCGAGAACATCGAGGTTCCCGGCCTGGACGTCCGAGAACGCCGCGTCGGGATCGGTGTAGAACTTCAGCGTGACGCCGCCGTTCTTCGCCGGCCTGACGCCCTTGTAGGTCTTGCTCGGCAGGAGCTTGGCCTCGACGTTGGTCTCGAGGGAAGCGAAATCGTAGGGTCCGTTGCCGATCGGCTTCTTGCCGTAAGCCACGATGTCATCCAGCGCCGTCGCGGGCAGCGGGAAGAACGCCGAATAGCCCAGACGTCCCGGGAAGTCGGACTCGGCCTGCTTGAGCTCGATGGTGAAGGTCTTGTCGTCGACAACCTTCAGTCCCGAGATCGTGGAAGCGCCCTTGGTGGTGTTACCGACATCGTCGGTTCCCGCGATCGGGTAGAAGAAGTAGCTCGAGAGCTGCTTGTTCTTTGCATCGGCGCCGTAGTTCCAGGCATCCACGAAGGAGCTGGCGGTGACCGGCGAACCGTCTGAGAACTTCCAGTCCTTGAGCTTGACGGTCCAGAGAAGGTTGTCGTCAGACTGGATTGACTCTGCGACTTCGTTCTCGCTCGATCCGTCGACCTTGTAGGAGATGAGCCCCGCGAAGATGAGGTCGACGATGTTGCCACCACCCACCTCATTTGTGTTGGTGGGCACGAGCGGGTTCTGGGGCTGGACGCTGTACGACGTGATGATCGCGTCGGTGCCGGCGGGCTTGTCCGCGCCGCCTCCGCCGCCGCAACCAGCCAGTGTCAGGCTGGCAGCAGCAAACATAGCCACACCCGCAAGGCGTGTACGCCGAGAGAGTCGCATGGGTTCCTCCTGTGATTGTGAGGGCACGCTGAATGCGCGCCCACCCATGACTATCACTTTGTGTGAGCCACACGACAGTCAAAATGGCTGCCGTAATGGAACTGGAACCAAAATTGCACTTGCGGAGACCCACAAAGAGTCAATAGCCCATCGGCGTCATTTGCTAGTGACACCGGGCCCCGTGCCGAAGCACGGGACCCGGTGGTCGTTAAAGACTGCAATTAGCCCTTGCGCTTGACGATTTCCGCCGTTGCCTGCGGCAGGACGACCTTGAGGTCGCCCACGACACCGAAGTCCACGAGTTCGAAGATCGGCGCTTCGTCGTCCTTGTTGACCGCGATGATCGTCTTCGACGTCTGCATACCGGCACGGTGCTGAATCGCCCCGGAGATGCCGTTGGCGACATACAGCTGAGGCGCAACCGTCTTTCCGGTCTGGCCGATCTGGAACGAATGCGGGTACCAACCGGAGTCAACCGCCGCGCGCGAGGCGCCAACAGCTGCTCCCAGCGAATCGGCAAAGGCTTCGACTTCACTGAAGTCGCCGCTGGTGCCACGACCGCCCGAGACCACGATGGCGGCCTCGGTCAACTCGGGGCGTCCGGTGGATTCACGCGGCTTGGAAGACGTGATCTTTGCGGACTTGGCGATATCTGACAATGCGACCGTGACCGCCTCAACTACTCCTGCAGCAGGGGCCGCTTCGGGCGCTGCCGAGTTGGGCTTGACTGCCACGATCGGAGTGCCCTTCGTGACGTTGGCCTGCACCTTGAAGTTGCCGGCGAAGACGGACTGCGTGGTCGCCACGCCGCCGTCGCCTGCCTGAACGTCGACAGCGTCGGTGATGAGGCCCGATTCGATCTTGATCGAGAGGCGTCCACCGATTTCTTTGCCTTCAACCGTCGAGGGCACAAGCACCGCAGCCGGCGCCTTGTCGGCAACCAGCTGGGCCAGTGCTTCGGCCTTGGGAGCAACGAGATACTCGCCGTATGCAGCATCATCGAGCTGATAGATCTTGGCCGCACCGTATTCGGCGAGCGAGTCCTTTGCAGCACCGATCTGGGACCCGAAGAACACAGCTGACGGCTCGCCGAGGCGGCGTGCGATTGTCAGGAGTTCGAGGGTCGGCTTGGTAACTTTGCCGTCGACGTGATCGACGAGAACGAGTACTTCACTCATGAGATCTCCTACTCACACAAACTTTTGCGATGCGAGGTATTCGACGAGCTTGACGCCGCCGTCACCTTCATCGTTCACGATTACACCGGCCGTGCGGGCCGGGCGCGCTTCGAACGAGGAAACCTTGGTCCATGCTGCATCGAGACCAACCTGTGAGGCGTCGACGCCCAGGTCAGAGAGCGACCATTGCGTGACTTCCTTCTTTTTGGCGGCCATGATGCCCTTGAACGACGGATAGCGTGCTTCGCCGGTCTGGTCGGTGACGCTAAGGACGAGGGGGCCGGTGGCCTCGATCGTTTCCGTCGCAGAATCGCCATCGCGGCGGATCGAGATGGTCGAACCGTTGGCGGTGATTTCCGAGCCAAAGGTGACGGCTGGAAGCCCGAGGCGTTCGGCGACCATGGTCGGGACAACGCCCATCCCACCGTCGGTCGAAGTCATACCGAAGACGATCAGGTCGTATTCGATTTTCTTGAGGGCTTCGGCGAGCACGAGTGAGGTGGCCGCGGCATCCGAGCCGTGAATGGCGTCGTCGAAGACGTGTACGCCCTTGTCGGCGCCCATCTGCAAAGCCTTGCGGATCGCATCGGTTGCCTGCTCGGGTCCGACGGTCAGCACTGTGACTTCGCCTTCTCCGGCTTCGACGATCTTCAGGGCCTGCTCCACCGCGTATTCATCGAGCTCGGACAGCAGTCCATCGACGCCAACGCGATCGACGGTGTTGTCGGAAGAATTAAAGGTGGGGTTAGCCGTAGAATCCGGCACGTATTTCACACAGACGACAATATTCATAGTCCTGGGGCAACTCCTGCGCATTGGCGGGGGCACGGCACCAAATGGCACCGCGGCAATCTGGAAATCAGATTTGCACGAAAACAGCCTGCCACGTTTGCTGAGCAATCGCTTAGGCGTTCGTTTGCAATGTTACCGACAGGTCGCGATCCGGGCGAGATGTACCCGGCATGGAATAGGTCACACCCCGGGCCGTTAACGTATTCCCGTGAATCCCCCCGCTTCCGAGGATCGACCGCGCATGGTGATCACCGGCGAACGCACCGTTCCGGGCATCTGGCACGAGAATTACTGGTTCCGCCGACATGAGGTCGTTTATCTGCGCATCGCTGACTTGGTCACAGGTATGGACGTGCTCGAAGCCGGTTGCGGCGAAGGCTACGGCGCGCAACGCCTTGCCAACCACGCAAAGTCGCTGCACGCCCTCGACTATGACGATTATGCGACCCGTCACGTCCACGCTGCCTATCCGAGCGTCCTCGGCGTGCGCGCGAATCTGGTCCAACTTCCTTATGCCGATGAGTCCTTCGACGTCGTCGTCAGTCTCCAGACGATCGAACACCTCTGGAATCAGGAAGCGTTCGTCGCCGAATGTCTCCGCGTTTTGCGCCCCGGCGGCACGATCGTCATCAGCACGCCTAACACGTTGACGTTTCCGCCGGGCAACATCTATCACCCGAAGGAACTCACTCCCGACGAACTTCGATCGCTCCTCAGCCCGTCGGCGATCATCACGTCATGCGTTGGGCTCAGCCACGGGCCGGTGCTTACAACGTGGGAAGGCGCCAATGGATCGATCATCGACGCACAGATCGCCCGCCCTTATGACGAATGGGACGTCGAACTCATCGAAGCGGTGACGACCGTGACGGTCGACGACTTCGCCTTCAGCACCGATGAGCTGAACGAGTCCCTCGACCTGATTGTCGTCGCGCAGAAGCCCTAGTCTTTGACTCGGGACATCAGAATCGACTGGACGAAGCGGCCCACCAGCAAATAGCCCATCGATCCGAGGCCCCAACCCACGAGGGCTTCTTTTTTGTCGGCATTGACGCCGGAGAAATTGAACACGTCTTTCAACGGGCCGACAAGACCGTCACACACATCGGAAAGGTGAGCGAAGAACGCGGTGCCCTGGTCCACATCGAGAGCGATCAAGAGAGCTCCAGTTGCGAGTATCACCGAAAACAACAGGCCGATCGCCCCGACAATGCCCGCGGCAATGAAGAAACCACGGTTGGCATTATCAGTTCGCACCTTGGCCGGCCGCGGTGTTTTCGGCGGCTTCGGCACCTTGACCGGTTTTACCGGTTTGGGTTGCTTGGCCCTGACAAGGTCGGTCACCGGAATCACAGCCGGCTCGTCATACGAAGACTCGTCGACGTCAATTTCGTAAGAGTCTTCGGACTCAGTCGTCGACGCAACTTCTGGAGCAGACACCCCTTCGGCCTCGATTTCCGCAGCGATGTCGCCCGCAGTGGGGAATCTACTTCTTTCGGACGACTCTTTTGGTCTTAGGAGCAAGCTCCCAAGACTCGTCCACCGCCTTGGGATTGCCCGAGTCTTTGTCATCAGGCCTTTCATCGATGTACTCGTCGACGAGCGGCGCCGGCTGGGCGAGCGGAATTGTTTCGGAGTACTGGTTGGCGACCATGATGCTTGTCGCGGCGACCCGGTCCGCCTCGGCCTCGGCAGCCGAAATCCATTCGAGCGCCGAGCGTTCGGCTTCCCGCAATTTCTCCTCGGCGGCACGCCATGCAGCTGCAACGGCCTGGCTCACACGCTCCTGGGCCTCGCGTTTGGATTCAAGAGTCAGTCGTTCGGCCTGGGCAATGGCTTCGGCGATTCGCCGCTTGGCATTGACATTGGCCTGCTCAACCAGGCGCTTGGCCTCCGTCAGCGCGACTTCGACACGGATCTGCGCATCGTTCTCGGCCAGAGCGATCTTGCGTTCGGCTTCGGCAAGCTTTGCCGCAGCCGACTCCTTCGCAGCGATCTCCGCCTCGGCCAGGCGCGCGGACGAATTCTCACGTTCGGCTTCGGCCTCCTTGCCCAGGCGTTCGGCCTCCGCAAGCGCTTTGGCGACGCGTTCATTTGCTTCGGTACGCTCGGTGGCCAATTGGGCCAGCACGGTTTCGCGATCGGCGGCGACATGTTTCTCGGCAAATGTCGATCCGCCGGGCGAAGTCTCAGCCGCCACATCGGCCGTTGCCGTGCTCACGAATTGCTCACGTTCGGCCTCCGCACGCGCAGTATTGAGTCGTTCCTGTTCTTCGGCTGCAACCTTGTCATCAGCTTCCCTGCCGGCGGCCCGGTCCGACAACTCGCGGTCTGACGATTCCTGCGCCGCAGCGGCATCGGCATCAGCCCCCCATTGTGCAGCCGTGCCATGACTGAAACCGGACCACCTGGTTTCGGCGGCGACGCGCTCGTCCTCATTGGCTGCGGCCTCGGCGGCTTCGACAGTCGGCGGCTCCATGTGGGCGACGAATTCTTGAGTCGGGCCAGCGACAGGAGTGTCGGATTTTGTGACGACGGCGTCTAGAATTTCGGTCTTCGCAGCGTATTCTGCGGGCGAAGCTTCTTCGGGCACGGCCTGAAAAGTCACAGTTTGTTCGATGACTGGTTCTGCAATCACTGCTTCGGCGGATGCTGCATCTGCCGACACCGAAGCTTCTGTGTCGGCAGCCTCTACTACGATCGATTTCTCCGCGAGCGTGGGGCCCTCGTCGGATCGTCGCACGGAGTCGCGCTTCGATGCGGCGAAAGCCTTGGCTGCTGCTTTCTCGACGCGGCGCTTTTCGGTGGCGGCGTGGCGCGCCTTGCGAGTCGCGGCACGCCGCCCGCGCGACGAATCGTCTTTGTGAGAGTCCTGCTCTTCAGCGTTGGCGTCGGTTTTGCTCGGCGACTCAATGTTGTCGGCGACAGCACGATCGGGACTGCCGGTGGACGCACCCGACGTCGCGGGTGTCGATGAAGTCGCCTTCTGTGAGTGCGCCTCGCGCAGCCGATCAGCCTCGATCTCGTGTTCGGACCGGGCCAACATGTCCGCTGCGACCTGCAAAGGGGCCGCATGACGGCGCTCGACGGGCTGGTTCGACTCTGAGTCGGGCATGACTCCCCTTCGTACAACGGTGCTGACCTCACATTGGGCCTAAGTACGCCTCACCACGTCAATTACGCGGGGTGAAAGTGCACATAGATTACGGTACCCAAATTTGGCATCTGAGGTGCTGATTCGTCACAGATCGTCGGCCAACGCGCCCTTTTGCTGGGCGGCGATCATGGCGAGATAACGACGGCGTTCGACTTCGGCCGGGTCGTCATAGATGTCCCGGCGATTTTTGAGGATTCTGCCCGGCACTCCCCCGACGATCGAGCCGGCCGGAATTTCACCGCGCGCGACCGTATGGGCAGCGAGAACACTTCCTGCGCCGATGACAGTGCCCCGCAACACGGTGGCCTTCGTGCCGATCCAGCAGCCCGGGCCGATCCTTACCGGAGTCATCAGCAAACCCTGATCCTTGATCGGCCGGTCGAGTTCACGCATCGCATGGTCGAAATCGCAAATGTAGACCCAGTCCGAAATCAGGGTCGATGAGCCGATCTCGATGTCGAGATGAGCATTGATGACATTGTCGCTCCCCAGCACGACCTTGTCACCGAGTCGCAATACGCCGTTATGGGCCCTGATCTTGTTGCCGTTGCCGATGTGTACCCATTTGCCGAGCACGAGTCGCGCATAATCTCTCGACACCTCGATCTCGAGGTGTTTGCCCAGGAACACGAATCCCTCGGTGATGACATGGGGGTATCGCAATCGAAAAACGACGAATCGCCAATAACGCTTCAAGTAATAAGGAGTCCAGGCATGTTCCTTGAGGATCCAGCGCAAAGATGCCCAGGTGACGACGCGGGCTTGACGCGGATCGCGGCTCATACACTCAGTGCTTCGTTGCGGAAACGGACACGTTGTAGTAGAGCGAATCGGGAACGAAAGTGTGCACCGCACGGTCGAATGCCGACAGCCGCAGCCAGGACTTGTAGGCAAAAACCCGCCACCGCGGGCCAAGGCGTTCGGGCGGGACGGCGGCCTCGAAAGTGCGCACCGGCCACCCCCACCAGGATGCTGTGAGTTCTTCGGTCGTCGTCACAACGTCCTGACCACCGGCACGGGCCACCAGCGAAGCGAGTTCCCTGGGAACGAAGGTATGAAGATCGACGACAGCCTCGAGGGCGGCTGCCCGCGAGGATTCATCGAGTTCTTCGGCCGACCGGGCCCACTTCTCACGCAAAAACGACAATCGGGTCACGCGTGTCGCTGTCCACCAGGTTGCGCGGGACAACTGACGGGCAATGACGTCGCCGTGTCGTGTCGGTTCGCCGCAAATGACAACCCGTCCTCCGGGCTTGAGGACCCGGAACATTTCGCGGAAGGCCTTGTCGACGTCGTTAATGTGGTGGATGACCGCATGACCGATCACGAGGTCGAACGTGTTGTCGGCGTAGGGAAGTTCTTCGGCATCGGCGGACTGACCCTCGATCGCGAAGCCGAGACCGGCGCCATTGCGTTTTGCGACGTCAACCATGCCGGGCGAAATGTCAGTGACCGTGCCCTCATCGAGGACACCGGCCAATTTGAGGTTCAGGGTGAAGAAGCCGGTGCCTGCGCCGATCTCGAGGCTTTTGCCATACGGCCATCCCTCCCCCGAATCAGTTGGCGAACCGGCGACAGCCACAAAGCGGTCCCGCGCATAGGCGACACAGCGCTCGTCGAAAGAAATGGACCACTTCTCGTCGTACGTCTGTGCCTCCCAGTCGTGATAGAGGACTTGGGCGAGTTTCGTGTCGGTCCACGCGGCCTCGACCTGTTCGGCCGTTGCGTGCGGGTTCGCCGTCGTCGTCATTTCACTGGCCTTCGAACGTCGCTTTCCCTGGGCCATTCTCGATAAAGGACTTCATCCCCGACTTTTGATCCTTGGTGGCAAAAAGACCGGCGAACTGGAGTCGTTCGATTTCAAGGCCTGATTGCAGGTTGATTTCGAGGCCCTGGTCTATAGATTCCTTTGCCGCCCGCAACGCGAGCGACGCCGCGCCAACGAACTGCTTTGCCCACGCGACGGCCTGGGGATAGACCTCGTCGGCGGGAAAAATCTTGTCGACCAGCCCGATGGCGAGCGCCTCATCTGCGTCGACGAAACGACCCGTGAAAATGATGTCTTTGGCTCGTGAAGGACCTACGAGCCGGCTCAGACGCTGCGTGCCGCCGGCGCCGGGAATAATGCCGAGCAAGACTTCGGGCTGACCGAGTTTGGCATTGTCGGCCGCGAAACGTACGTCCGTGGCCAAGGCGACTTCACAACCGCCGCCGAGCGCGAACCCGGTGATGGCCGAGATGGTGGGTTTGCCGATGCCGGCGAGGGCGCGGGTGAACGCCTGCAGCGCATGGGCTTGCAAGGACATCTCCTGGAAGCTCAGATCGGCCATTTCCTTGACGTCGGCGCCCGCTGCGAAGACCCGTTCACCGCCATAGACGACAACGGCAGCGACATCGACGCGTCGATCTGCCTCGGCGGACGCTTCGGCAATCTCGCTCTGCATCTGGGCGTTGAGCGCGTTCATCTTCGGTCGGTCCAGTCGGATCGTGCCGATTCCGTCAGCGACCTCAAGGCGTATGAATTCTCCCACGGTTGACTTCCCATTCATTTGTCGAGTTGGTGTTTGTCGAGTTGGTGGTTCAAGGCTCGGTAGCCGTTCACCTTAGTGCAGGATAAGGGCGTGACAGATGACCGGATCGGCCTGCATCCCCACATCCCGTGGAGCGACACCGTGATCTACGAAGCGCATGTGCGCGGGATGACAATGCGCAACCAATCCGTTCCGGCCGAACTGCGGGGCACCTATGCGGGCTTTGCCCACCCTTGCGTCATCGAACACCTGCTGGGTTTGGGCGCCACGACGATTGAATTGCTGCCGGTGTTCGCCTACTCGAGCGAAACGGAATTGACGGCACGTGGGCTCACTAATTACTGGGGCTACAACACCGTCGACTACTTCGCACCCCATGCCAACTATGCCGCGACCGAAGACCCGATCGGAGAGTTCGGCGACATGGTTGCCGCTCTGCATGAGGCGGGCCTCGAGGTCATCCTTGACGCTGTCTACAACCACACGGCGCCCGACGTCGCCGATCCGTCCTGGTATCTCCACGACGGCACGAATCTGATCGATTTCTCCGGCTGCGGCAATACCCTCGACGCGAACCGGCCTGATGTACAGGACTTCATCATCGAGTCGCTTCGGTTCTGGTCCGGCGACCTCGGAGTCGATGGCTTCCGCTTCGACCTCGCGAGCGCTCTCGCCCGGGACGCCGCACGGCAACTTGACGCGCCCGGCGCGCTGTTCGGGCGGATCGCCGCCGATCCCCAGCTCGGCTCGCTCAAACACATACTCGAACCGTGGGACGCGACGCCCGAAGGGTATGCGCTCGGAACCTTTGGCGCCCCGTTTGCCGAGTGGAACGACCGCTTCCGCGATGACCTCCGCGACTTCTGGCGCGGCGCGAGTGACGGAGTCGGCCTTCTTGCCTCGCGGATGTCGGGATCGTCCGATATTTTCTCCGGCCCATTGCTTTCGATCAACTTCGTCACGGCCCACGACGGATTCACGTTGCGCGACGTTGTCACCTACGAACACAAGCACAACGACGCCAACGGCGAGGACGGCCGGGACGGCAACGACGACAACCGCTCGGACAATTGCGGTGTCGAAGGCGACAGTGACGACCCACTCATCATCGCCGCGCGCCAGTACCGCGCCGCCAATCTGCTGGCGTCACTACTGCTCTCCCGTGGCGTCCCGATGATCAGGATGGGCGACGAGTTCGGTCATACCCAACTGGGAAACAACAATGCCTACTGTCAGGACAACGAGGTGAGCTGGTTGTCGTGGCGCCCCGACTCCGGGTGGGACTTCCGCGAACTCATAGCCCAACTTATCGCAATCCGGCCCGCGTTCAACGGTTCTGCTTTCCTGGGCAGCGAAGACGTCGAATGGCTGGGCGCCGACGGTCAACCAATGAGCGAAGACGATTGGCACAACGGCGATGTGCATGCCCTTGGTATGTCCCTGGCCGGCCAAACCCTGTGGATGGATGCCGGCGAGGGTTCGATGTCGATCGGCGGAACCGACTATTCACGCCGGATAACTCCATTAGGTTTGGAGTCATGATCACCCGAATCCCGATCCTGGATGTCCGCCCCCAACTCGAGGGTGGTCGCTATCCCGTGAAGGCAGTCGACGGCGAGCGCTTCCGAGTACAGGCACGGGTCTTCGGTGAAGGACGAGCCGCGATCGGGGCGGCGGCGATCCTGACCGGCCCCGACGGAATCGATCGGCCCGGAGTCCTTCTCGCACAACACGAGAACGATGTGTGGAGCGCCGAGGTCAGTGCCGACCAGCTGGGAGCATGGACTTTCCGCATCGAATCGTGGTCTAACCCTTATGCCACTTGGTACCGCGATGCACCGATCAAGATTGAAGCCGGCGTCGACATCGATCTCGTGCTTGCCGAAGGCGCCGCGTTGCTCGAACGCGCCAACATCGACGACCCGGTCTTTCTGCAGGAGTATTCGATAATCAGCGATGCGACCAAACCCCCACTCGACCGGCTGGTCGCCGGATTGTCCGTCAGTCCCTTCTTCGAAGCCGATCCCTTGAAGGACCATCTGGATTCGACCGCGTCTCTGCCCGTATTCGTCGACCGCCAACGGGCCCTGTTCGGCTCCTGGTATGAATTCTTCCCCCGCTCCGAAGGTGCCCGGCTAACGAACGACGGACGCCTGATCACCGGGACCCTTCGCACCGCCGCGACTCGACTCGAAGCGGTCGCCGCCATGGGCTTCGATGTGGTTTACCTGCCACCGATCCATCCGATAGGCACGGTCAACCGCAAGGGCCGCGACAACACCCTGAACGCCGCGGAGGGCGACCCCGGCTCGCCGTGGGCGATCGGTTCGGCCGACGGCGGTCATGACGCGATCCACCCCGACCTCGGCACGATCGACGACTTCGTCGCCCAAGCACGGCGATTCGACCTCGACGTCGCTCTCGATTTCGCCCTGCAGTGTGCGCCCGACCATCCCTGGGTCAGGGCCCATCCGGAGTGGTTCCCGACGCGCATCGACGGCAGCATTGCCTTCGCCGAGAACCCGCCGAAGAAATATCAGGACATTTATCCACTCGACTTCGACGGTGACCCCGACGGCCTCTACACCGAGATCGTTCGCATCCTGCGGTTCTGGATCGGCCACGGCGTCAACATTTTCCGCGTCGACAACCCGCATACGAAGCCACTGGGCTTGTGGGAGCGACTCATTGCCGACATCCGGGGCACCAACCCCGAGGTGATCTTCCTTGCCGAGGCGTTCACGGTTCCTGCCATGATGCAGGCGCTCGCGATGGTCGGCTTCCACCAGAGCTACACCTACATCACGTGGCGTGAACACAAGGGCGAGACCGGCCGCTATCTCGAAGAGGTAGCCCGCGAAACGAGCCATTTCCTCCGGCCAAACTTCTTCGTCAACACGCCCGACATACTTCCACGCTATCTGCAGAGCGGCGACGAAGCGATGTTCAAGTCACGCGCCGTCCTGGCAGCGACCGGTTCGCCCACGTGGGGCATGTATGCGGGTTTCGAATTACGCGAACACGAACCGGCCGGGCCCGACACCGAGGAATACCTCCACTCCGAGAAATACGAGATCAAGGTCCGCGACTGGGATCGCGCCGACAGCCTCGCCCCGTTCATCACCAAGCTCAACGAGTCGCGCCGCCGACATCCGGCGTTGCGGCAATTGCGCAATCTCTATGTCCAGGGCACCAGCGACGACAGTGTTGTTTGCTTCTCGAAACGGTCCGGCGATGACGCCGTGGTGGTGGTGGTCGACCTGGCTCCCGGCGCCGAAAAGACGGTCCGGCTGTCGGTCAATCCGGCCGACATCGGGCTCCAGTGGGGTATGCCCTTCCTCCTGCAGGACGAAATGTCTGGCCAGGCAACGACGGCCGACCGGGTGGTCATCAGTGCCGAGCAGCCGGCCAGGATCTTCGGTGTCGTCACGCCGTAATCCCGGCGGGAGCCCGCAACTTGGGCTACGGTCAATTAACAGTCATTTCTGAGAGGACTCAACGATGCGTATCGGAACTTCACTTGTTCTTATTGCTCTCGGCGCGATCCTGGCATTTGCCGTGACCGACAGCATCAACAATATCGACCTGACGACGATCGGTTACATTCTGCTCGGAGTCGGAGCACTGGGACTCGTCATCACCTTGATCCTTTCTAGCCAAAACGGCAACAACCAAAACCGGGGCGGCAACCCACCCGCGGTCTGACGTCAGGCACCGGTAATTCGTTTCATAGGTCAGTCCGGCCAGGCGCAGCCCCGGCGCGCTCACGGGTTCCAGTGAAATAGAGCGGCGCTGCCAAGGCAAGGACAGCTGCACCGCAGAACAATGAAGCCGCCGTCGACATTTCGGTGGCTATCGCGCCGAGCACAATCAACCCGATCGAACCGCCGGGCTGCGCGGCAAGTGAACTCAGCGAAACGACTGTCGAGCGGTGAGCGCTTGTCACCCGCGCGTGCAACAGCGAGGAATGCAATGGGCCTGCTGCTCCGTGGATCGCATAGGCCACGAAGTAGGCGAACACGAGTCCGATGGGTCCGGCAACCAAGCCCATTGTCATGACTCCAAGCCCCTGAGCGATCCGCAAGGCACTGGCCGTGCGCAAGATGCCAAGACGCCGCGCGATCGCTGGCACGAGGGCAGATCCTGCCGCGAATGCGATCCACCCTGTTGCCGCGACCGGGCCCATCACGACGCCGGCCAGGGACCGGTCATCGAGCAGCTCGGCCAATCGAATCGGCATGATCGTCTCGAAGGCAACCATGCCGAATCCCCATAGCGCCGATATTGCTATCAGGCTTTTGAGCGCACGCGAAGCACGCAACAGGCCGATACCTTCGAGGACGGCCTTCGGGACATCTCTGAGCGAAGAAGCGAGACCCGAATGGACCGGCCTTCTCTCTTCTTTCATGAGGACGAAGAAGCTCACCACGGCAAGTGACTGCGCGACGATCGAGGCGACAATCGGCACGGCAAGAGCTTCCACGCCGCTCAACGGCTGCCAAGCGATCAGTCCCCCAGCAGTCAGCGCGCCCGCACCGATTGCCAGCCCTATGACTGATCCGCCGCCGGCGAGGCCTTTGGTGATGTCGGCGTCGATATCGTGCCGATGCGCTTCATCGACAAACCACGAATCGAGCGGACCGCTGTCGAGTGCCCGGTAGACCCCCATCAACGCCGCGGCCGCGCCGAACGCAAGCGGCGACCGCGCAAAGAGAAGTACCCACAGGGCGATCAGACATACACATCCGGACAAGACCAACACTGGCTTGCGACCCCACGTGTCGGCCAAACCGCCGGTGGGAAGTTCAAGAGCCAAGGTGACCAACCCCTGCATCGCGAACGCCGCACCCATCTGCGCAACCGTCAGTCCGCGGTCCAGCGGCAGCAGCGCAAACGCAGGAACGATCAGTCCCGTCGAGAACCAGCGCAACCCGAGCAACACGAAATAGGTACGCCGAACGTCGTTCATAGGTCACTTCTCGGCAGCGCGAGCACATGCAACGCGACGCTCATTGCCTCGGTCGTGTCAGACTCGCGGGCGTGGAACCGCTCGATCACGGCGCCAAGTTCTGCCCGCAATTCGTTGACGTCGTCGGCACTGAGCCGAAGCAAATAGTCGCTTGCGCCAAGGGCGGCTCTCCACGTGCCGGAAAGGTCGCGGGTGGCATAGGCCCCGAGGTTTCCGGTCAGGTAGTCGACGACCTGCCGCATCGCCACATTGAGAAGTTGACGGCCGGACTCGTCTTCGAGGAGCGCCGCTGTGCGAAAACTCGTCATGTCGTGAGCGGCCTTCCAGCGGCGCTCACGGCGCGAGGGCTGATCCTCATCCTCGATGACGAATCCAAACCGCTCGAGTTGGCGCAGATGATAAGAAGTCGAGCCACTCGACTCGCCGAATCGACGTCCGAGTTCGGAAGCCGTCGATGGCCCGTCCGCGCGGAGAGATCCCAGCAATTTCATCCGCAGCGGATGGGCGACCGCGCGGAGAGTGTCGACGTCTTCGACGATCTTGAGCGTGTAGGCCATGCGGCCACCTTAAACCACAAAGAATCCTTTGCAAAGAGTTCTTTGCGTAATCGTTGAACCTCTCACGCGCGATACCCTGTGGAAATGGGAAAGGTCAATGTCTGCGACTTGCGCAATCATGGCGGTGAGGTGCTCGACCGGGTCGCCGCCGGGGAGGTCGTCATCGTGGAGCGTTCAGGAAAACCAGTTGCGCAATTGACACGCCTACCGCTTCAGAGCCTAAGCACGGCTGAACTGGTCGAACGCAGTCGCCACTTGCCTCCGATGGATGCCGACGCGTTCCGACGCGATATCGGAGAAGTCATGGATACCTCGCTGTGAAGGGTCCGCCGACGGCGCTCCTTGACACCTCAGCGCTAATCAAGCTCGACCAGATCGATGACCCCCTGCGACTGCCTCAACAGAGTCGAATCAGTGCCTTGACCCTCGCCGAACTGTCGGTAGGACCACTGGTCACCCGTTCGAATCACGAGCGCGCCATCCGGCAAGCCCGACTCCAATTTGCCGAATTTGCCGAATCGTCGTTCGATGCCTTGCCGTTCGACGCCGATGTCGCTCGCGTCTTCGGTCGCGTGTCCGCGGACCTGCGGAGAAGCGGCCGAAAAATCACTGCCCGCTCGTTCGATGCGATGATTGCCGCGACGGCCCTCTTCCACGGCCTCCCGTTGATCACAGCCAACCCCAAGGACTTCGACGGAATCGCCGAACTCGAGATCATCACCCTCTGAGGTCGGTCCGCGGAGAGTGCCTGACAAGATTGTAGGCATGACCGAAGCCATCAAGGAACCCGACTGGTTCAAACGTGCGGTGTTCTACGAAGTGCTGGTGCGTTCCTTCATGGATTCGGACAACAACGGGGTCGGCGACTTACGCGGAGTGATCAACAAACTCGACTACCTCGAATGGCTCGGCATCGACTGCCTGTGGATGCCGCCGTTTTTCCCCTCGCCCCTGCGCGACGGTGGTTATGACGTTGCCGCCTACACCGATGTCGCCCCGGAACTCGGCACGATCGACGACTTCGCCGAGCTGCTCGAAAAGGCACACGCGCGCGGCATCCGCATCATCATCGACTTCGTCATGAACCACACCTCGGACCAACACCCGTGGTTCCAGTCATCACGCAACGACCCGGATGGCCCCTACGGCGACTTCTACGTCTGGTCCAACACAGACAAATTGTATGAGGATGCGCGCATCATCTTCGTAGACACCGAGGCCTCCAACTGGACCTGGGATCCGATCCGCAAACAGTATTTCTGGCACCGTTTCTACAGCCATCAGCCTGATCTGAACTTCGACAATCCCCTCGTCGGCGCGGCGATCATCGATGCCCTCGACTTCTGGCTCGACCTCGGCATTGACGGATTCCGGCTCGATGCCGTCCCTTATCTCTTCGTCCGCGAGGGAACAAACTGCGAGAACCTGCCCGAAACCCACGAATTCCTGCGCAAGGTCCGCGCCCATGTCGACGACAAGTATCCCGGGCGCGTCCTGCTCGCCGAAGCCAATCAATGGCCCGCTGACGTCGTCGACTATTTCGGCGACTTCGAATCCGGCGGCGACGAATGCCACATGTGTTTCCATTTCCCCGTCATGCCGCGCATCTTCATGGCCGTCCGGAGGGAATCGCGTTATCCGATCAGCGAGATCATGGCGCAGACGCCGGCAATCCCCGACGGCTGCCAATGGGGAATCTTCCTACGCAATCACGACGAGTTGACCCTCGAAATGGTCACCGACGACGACCGCGACTACATGTGGAACGAATACGCCAGCGATCCGCGGATGAAGGCCAACATCGGCATCAGACGCCGGCTCGCTCCCCTGCTGGACAACGCAACCGACCAGATCGAACTGTTCAATGCCCTGTTGCTGAGTTTGCCGGGCTCACCGGTCCTTTACTACGGCGACGAGATCGGCATGGGCGACAACATCTGGCTCGGAGACCGCGACGGCGTACGCACTCCGATGCAGTGGTCACCTGACCGCAATGCCGGTTTCTCCCGGGCGACTCCGGGCAAACTGTCCGGACCGATAGTGATGGACCCGGTGTTCGGCTATCAGGCGGTCAACGTCGAAGCGCAGACGCAGGACCGTTCGTCGTTGCTCCACTGGACCCGAAGGATGATTTCAATCCGCAAGCAACATCCGGCCTTCGGTCTCGGCGAATTCCTCGACATGGGCGGATCGAATCCCTCGGTCTTGTCCTATATCCGCACCCACGGCGATGACGTCATGCTGTGCGTCAACAACCTGTCCAGATTCCCGCAACCGGTCGAACTCGCACTCAGCGCCTACGAAGGCATCCAGCCGATCGAGATGTTCGGCGGCGTCGAGTTCCCCGCAATCGGCCAGTTGCCGTATCTGCTGACCCTCGGTGGTCACGGTTTTTATTGGTTCCGGCTCAACGCAAGGACAATCGTATGACTGCCCGCGCCGACTATCTCTCCCGCCAGCGCTGGTTTGCGGGAGGCCGCGAAGTCAGCATCTCCCAGGTCGAGTCACGGGCCTGGATCCGGGAACCGACTGACGGTTTCGGCGTCCGTCTCGAATTGGTTACCGTTCTCGTCGACGGGATCGAGCAGACTTACAACATGCCGATGTCGTATCGCAGCGAACCTTTTGCCGGCCTCGAAGGCGCCCTGATCGAGCACGACGGCGACTATTTCATCTATGACGCCCTGCACGACGCGCACGCCCGTACGGCCTTGCTCTCCGGCTTCTTCGGCGCCGACATCGAAGGACTGACCTACACCGGGACGCTGCCGGTCGATGCCGACGCGCCGACCGTCCAACTGACCGCAGAGCAAAGCAACTCCTCGATCGTCATCGGCGACAATCTGGTGCTCAAGTTGTTCCGCAAACTCGGCCACGGCCGCAATCCAGATATCGAGCTGAGCAGGGCGCTCACCGACGACGGTTGCACCCAAGTAGCGTCCGTACACGGCTGGATCACTCTGCACGATGAACGCGAAGGCGACGTTGATCTGGCCATGGTGAGCGACTTCATCCGGTCCGCGACAACGGGTTGGGATTCGGCCCGCGCCAGTTTCCGCGATTTGCTGGCCGACCCCGACGCCGAGGCCTCCGAAGCCGGCGGAGACTTCGCCGGCGAATCCGAACGACTCGGCGAAACCGTCGCCGACATCCACGGCCGACTCGCAGTACTGTTCGGCACCCAATCGTGGGGGCCGACCGAACTGTCCGCCCTTGCGGGCCGCTTTGACGAACGCTGCGATGCCGCAGCCTCAGCGGCACCGGCCGTCGTCCCCTATGTCGATGCGGCCAAGTCTGCCTTCACCGTGCTGCGCGGACTGGCCACCACGGTGTTGGCCCAACGTGTGCACGGCGATCTTCACCTTGGCCAGACGCTGCGGGCGATTCCGGGTTGGCTCGTCATCGATTTCGAAGGTGAACCCGCCATGCCATTGGCCCAGCGCGCGGGCCTCGACTCGCCGCTCCGGGATGTGGCCGGCATGCTGCGCTCCTTTGACTACGCCGCGCAATCGGTCTTGTTGCAGACCGACACGCCGGGGGACGACCGCGCCATACGATGGGCCGAGCACAATCGGCTCGCCTTCCTCGACGGTTATGGCGGCGCCGTGGTCCCGGAGTTGTTGCGCGCCTATGAGATCGACAAGGCGCTGTATGAAGTGGTCTACGAAACGGCCCACCGTCCGACCTGGATCGACATTCCGCTCGATGCCTTGAAGCGACTGCTTCGCGACGACGCCTAGGCTGAACGAATGAAGCCAGAAGCCGTCACCGTCGCCGACGGCGCTTGGCGGGTTTTCGGCGCGCATGTCGAAGGCAACGGCGTTCGCTTCGCCGTGTGGGCGCCACGCGCGACGGCCGTGGGCGTCATCGGCGACTTCAACGACTGGGTCGGGCACGCCGACCCTATGACTTGCGACAAATTCGGCGTCTGGCACGGCACCGTCGACGGCATCGGCGACGGCGAACTCTACCAATTCGAGATCACCGCGGCCTACGGGGACCACCTGATCAAGTCCGATCCCTTCGCCCGCTTCGCACAACTGCAGCCACAACGGTCGTCGGTCGTCCATACGAGTTCGTATGTGTGGGCCGACACCGACTGGATGGCAGCACGCCCGAGCCACCAACCCCATGCCGAACCGATGAGCATCTACGAAGTCCATCTGGGCTCGTGGAAGCGCAATCTCACTTACCGCGAACTCGCCGTCGAACTCGTCGCCTACGTGC
>JACMOZ010000297.1 GCA_014377785.1 Aeromicrobium sp. | reverse complement strand
TAACCCACCCGAATGTCCAGACTGCATCAGAAACAGGGGAAAGCGCTACATAGGCGCGTACACGGCAACCATTACACCGACACCCGCGCCTCTGCGCGGATTTGCCGCCGGTCCAGGCCTGTCTCGCGAACGATCGTTCGCTGACAATGTCGGAGGGCATCTTGTTCTAAGCGGTCAAACTCAGTGGATTGCGATTGAGATTGCTTGAACGTGCATTGTGTGTCACTCTTTGTCTTGACAACATAAGACAAAAACCAAACACAAAGGCGTCGCATGGACTGGTCACTGCTGATGAGTGATATCCCATTCGTCGCCACGTCTACCTGGATAGCTCTCGGCGTTGGTCTCGGTCTCGGCCTGCTTTTCTTCTTAGTTGCACCCTGGTCCTCGACCTCCAGGGACAAATATGCGAAGTTGTGGAGGGTGTGGCGCCTACGAGGCCTCGGTGTCGGCTTGGCCTGTGGCGCTCTATTCGGCTCGCTCTTCGTCTTCTACATTGGCGCTGACCGAGGCTCGCCTGCGACCGGTTTCATCGTGCTACCTGCCGTAGCCGGCGGCCTGGTAGGGCAAGCCGTAGCAGGTGCCATCGCCGGTGCGATGGGACGTGAGCAGATCAATCGGCGAGTCGGACACTCGCAGGCGGTTTCCCTACGTGACTACGTGTCGTCGCCCGTGATGTGGGCCGCGCGGATTCTCGTCCTGTCGGCCACGATTGCGCTAATTCTGCAGTACGTGATCGCAGCGCGGACGATAACATATGATTCCCCGACGCTTTATCCCCAGGTCTCCGCCTTTGTTGTCGCGCCCGCTTTGCTCGTTCTCATCCTGACCGAGGTCGGAGCCCGAATTCTCATCACCCGTCCCTCATCGGCCGGATCCGTTGACGCTCTGCGCCGGCAAGATCTTCAGCGAGTTCGTATCGTGCGCGACGGCGCCGGCTCCGCCTTAAGCCTGGGAGTGCTGGCCTCCATCATCTCCGTGCCTCAGCTCGCAGCGGCGATCGATCCTCGAGCCGAGGTTCTCGTCCTAGCGACCCCAGCCATATCTGCGCTCATCGAATACGCGGCGGTCCTCTGCGTCGCGATCTCAATTGTTTTCTCATTTCGCGCCAGGGTGTTGCCATCTCCGAAGATCCATCGCTCGAGCAAGCTGGGAGAAGCATCGCGATGATTGAAGTCGACACTCAGTCCGCGACCCCGCCTTTCGAGCAGGTTCGCGTGCAACTTCTTTCCCAGATCGTGAACGGCGAGCTTGTCGCCGGAATGCGGCTGCCTACGGTCCGCAGACTCGCTGGCGACCTTGGGCTTGCCATCAACACGGTCGCCCGGGCCTACAAAGAACTTGAAGAAGCCGGTCTCGTTCTTACCCGCGGGCGTGCGGGCACGTTCGTCGCGGCCAACGGAGACAGTGTTCGGCAAGAGGCGCATGCCGCCGCCCTCGAGTTCGCCACTCGTATGGCACAGCTTGGTGTCAATCGCAGCAGCGCCATCGCCCTCATCGAGGCTTCGCTCGGAAACGGCATCCCGGCTCATTGATCGTGTGAGGCCCAAACTCCGGCACTCGTGTCCACGATGGCTAGTTACGCGAGACGCTCTTCGTCGGATTTGTCTAGACGATGAAGTTCTCACGTACGCCACTTATTGCTGCGCAAATTACGCCAGCAAGCGCTGCGGCTCACAACCATTGGGTGAGGTAGCCGCACCCTGGGTCTCCTACCGGAATCGAACCCTTGCGGGGACGGCACCGCCAGGCTGCACCAAGGGGACGATATCTTTACTGAGCTGACCAGCAGAAGTCGAACACGTTCGTCTAGTCCGCACGCTATTCATCGCCGGCTCGAAGAGTCGCCGCGCGATTCTACGGCGGACCTCACAACTTCACGTTTTTGTCTATGCGCCGCGGAGATCGTTCCCGAAGGCGGCGTTTAAGGGACCTCATCCGTCGTTGGGCAGGGGGCGGCCATCGATTCCGGCCGAGGTCGTAATCAGGGCGTCTGCGGCGGATAGGGCAGGACAAAAACAACGAGAACTGGGAGCAGCTAACGCGGTCCGTGTGGTTGGGCCCCCTGATAGTCTCGGTTATCGTGTGGGCGTTTGCTCATCATGCAGGCAAACCTGGCGCGAGCCGGGAACGCAAAGCCACGGGGACACACGCTGTCAGCCGGGTTACCGAACAGTAAAGGCCACGCGCATGCTCATGGAAGCTGGGCCGCCCTCACCCGAGGAGGCGACTGTTGTCATTGAAGAGCTTTCGGCAGTCTCGCGGCGCAACAATGTAGCGGTGAGTGGTAACCCGGACGGCCGTGCGATCGTGTTCGCACACGGCTTCGGGTGCAATCAAAGCGCATGGCGACTTGTCACCCCGGCCTTTCTCGCGGACTACAAGGTCATCGTGTTCGACCATGTTGGAGCAGGCAGCTCCGATGCATCTGCCTACAGTTTCTGGAAATACGACTCGTTGCTCGGGTACGCGGACGACCTGCTCGAGATCCTTGATGAACTGGACGTGACCGACGTGGTGTATGTCGGTCACTCTGTCAGCGCGATGATTGGTGTGCTCGCCGCGAACCGTGACCCGTCCCGCTTCGGCGCTCTCGTCCTGATCACCCCATCCCCTCGATACATCAATGCGCCTGGCTATGAGGGCGGATTTGAGGTCGAGGACATCTATGCAATGTTGGATGATCTGGATTCGAACTATTTCGGCTGGTCGTCAGTCATGGCACCACTGATGATGGGCAACCCGGACCGACCGGAGCTAGGGGATGAGCTGACGGAGAACTTCTGCAGCACCGACCCGACGATCGCCCGCCATTTCGCTCGTGTCACGTTCCTTTCCGACAACCGGGAGGACCTCCCCTTGGTCACTACGCCGACTCTGATCCTGGAATGCTCCGCCGACATCGTCGCCCCCGCCGCCGTGGCGCGCTACGTTCATCAACAAATAGCAGGGAGCACCTTGGTCACTCTCGCTGCCACGGGCCACATCCCTAACCTGTCGGCACCCGACGCTCTAACGGATGCCATTCTTGCCTACCTGAAATGAGTGACGATGGCGATCGGGGGGTCGAGAGCTTATTCGAGGACCTCTATGAGTACGCGCCGTGCGGGCACCTCTCCACAACGGTCGACGGCATCATCATTCGAGTCAACAAGACTCTGCTGAAGTGGACGGGGTATCAGCGCGAAGAGCTCGTCGGCCAGCCATTCGTCTCGTTCCTTCGACCAGGCAGCCAGTTGATGTTCGAGACTCGTTATCTCCCGGTGCTCCACCTGCGAGGTGAAGTGAAAGCCGTGGCGGTGTCGTTCCGGCGCGCGAACGGCACCGCGCTGCCCATGATGGTCAACAGCGCCGTGACCACCGTTGGAAATGAGGAACCCGCCACCATCCGCATGGCCGTCTTCGATGCCAGCGAACGCCAGGAATACGAGCGAGAGCTCCTCGCCTCCCAACGCAAGGCGGAGGCGTCGGAAACTCGGATAAGGGTGCTACAGAACGCATCGAGAGTGTTGACCGGAGCCACTACCGACATCGAGCTGGCGAATCAGCTAACGAAGATCACCCGTGAGGCATTCGCTGCGACTAACGTTTCGATGTACCTCCTGAGCGCTGAAGGGACGCTGGACCTAACATCGGGAAATCCGGCGCTGGGACTGCTCAATCTGTCCGGCGACGGGCGAGCCGCGGTACTGGCCCGCACCGAACGCACGATGATTCTTTCGCGCGCTGATCCCATGGCCAAGTCATCAGGGCTCGCCGAAGTGATGCGAAGCGCCCAGGTGGAGACGCTCGTGTCCGTGCCGTTGTCGGAAGAAGCATCTCCGCTCGGTGTCCTGATCAGTTCCTTCGCACGTTCAAGGAGCTTCGAAGCGGACGACATCGGGCTGTATGAAGCACTCGCACGTCAGTCCGCCCAGGTGCTGACGCGCATCCATCTCCTCCAGCAACTTGAACGGCTAACGCTAATCGACCCACTTACGGGCCTTGCGTCCCGTCGCCTCATCCAAAAACGTCTCAGCGACGCGGTGAACCTCTCACGACTCAACCACCGTTCGATAGCACTTCTCCTCATCGATCTGGACGGTTTCAAACTCATCAACGATGAGCTGGGACATGCCACCGGTGACAGCGTGCTGAGCGAGATCGGCTCCAGACTGTCGTCGGTCGTCCGTCACGGCGACCTCGTAGGGCGACTCGGTGGGGACGAGTTCGTGGTCCTCTGCGAGGACGTGAAACCCGAAGAGGTGGACCGTGTCGTCGAACGACTCCATGCCGCCCTCCGCGAGCCGCTCACCGGGCGCGCGAGCCAGAAACGGGTCACCGGGAGTATCGGCACCGTCCTGTATCTCGGCGGAGTCCCGGATCACATCCCTCCCGACCTGATACTCGAACAAGCCGATGAGGCGATGTACCGGTCCAAGCGCGCGGGGAAGAACCAGGACACCACCGTCATAGTCGGGGACACCTCGCCCGCGGAGAGCCACCCGATACTCTAATTCGCGACATGGTGCCCTCATCCGGGGTCGATCCCGTCACCCGGGCCTGTCCCGCCATCGTCCACCCCCGTCAGTGTCAGGGCACCTCCAAGAGCCATGCCAGCGAGTGTCAAGGAATGAAGAAACCGACGATATCTGACGTCAGTTCTACACTCCGACCTGACGTCCAGCTGGGGTGTACCCCAATCGACACATCATCTGCACTCGAGGGATCGCCCAGGCGAGGCCTGACATCCCCCAGACGATCTGCTCAGGCGACTTCGGAAGCCGCCAGGGACTCGTCCAGAACTCTGAGCGGCGGCAAAGAACTCACGATGGCAACCGTCTCGACGCTGACGGTGACGATGCGCTTGAGAAGATTCAGAATGTACTCGGGATCGTCATGCTCGGTAGCCCAGTCATTCGGGTCGTTGACGATCCCGCTGTCCTTGTCTGATTTCGGTCGGTAGCGCTCGATAATCCACTCAATCGCCGAGCGGGAACCCAACAGATACCCATGGGCTTCCTCTGGGATGCCAGTAAGAGTGATCTCGTCGTTGTATCGGATCGTCGACTTGTCCCAGGCTCCGACCTTGCCCGCGAACCGCATCTTGGTCACAAGCAGATCAGGCTTCTCGTTCAGAAAGACCATCTCAAGCGGGTAGGGCTCCACAGAGTCGTAGCCGAGATGCAATTCTGAGAGCTTGCGCCCAGCCGCTGCGAATGCTGCAAAATCGGACGCGGCCGTCAGATCGGGAATGCGCGGCAACATCTTTTTCAAGTCGGCCGCGAACTGGTTGCGGTAGTCCGGGCAGTAGAGCAACCCGTAGACGTAGAAGAAGATGTCCTCCTTGGTGATGCCCGGCCCATACGCCGCGTGGAACCTTGCCAGCGCCTGGTCGGTGATGTTGTCGATCCGTCGGTACCCGTCGACGACCTCGCCTTCGGCGGCGTCGAACAGCGAGCGGTCCTCAGCGACAGCTTCATAGATGTACCGCGAGAAGAACTG